>JBEBCR010000397.1:0-5026 GCA_041157565.1 Planctomycetota bacterium
GAGCCTGGTGGCGACTTGCTGGCGTTGTCGCCCGCCGTGGCCTCCGGCTCGCGCGCCGTGCGCGAGATCGACTTGGCGGTCGACGCCGAAGACCTGGAGCGCGCTCTGTCTGGGATGGTGCTGCGGCTGTCCTTCGACGGCGTCGAGACCGTGCGCGTCCCCTTCTGCGAGTTCTTCGGCACGAGCGCGCGCGTCGACCCGCTGCGCACTCGCCACTTGGAGGTCGCCAAGCCGGCGCGCTTCGTGGCGCGCTGGACGATGCCCTACAGGAACGGCTTCTCGCTCGCCATCGACAGCGTCCACGATCCGCGCGTGCACGTCTCGGGCGCCGTGCGCACCGTGGCCTGGGACGATGCGCCCCCGTCATGGCGCTTCCATGCCCAGTGGCGCTCGAGCGGCCCCTTGAGGACCCGCCCGCGATCCGAGGTCGAGCTGCTCTCCGTCAAGGGAACCGGACGCTACCTCGGCGACGCCATCCACGTCGCCAATCCGGTGGCGGAGTGGTGGGGCGAGGGCGACGAGCGCATCTCCGTGGACGGTCGGCTGCAGTGGCTGGGCACCGGCACGGAGGACTACTACGGCTACGCGTGGTGCTCGACCGAGACGTACTCGGCGCCATGGGGCGCGCAAGCCCGCGCCGACGGTCCGCTGAACCGTGGCCGCGCGCTGGTGTCGCGCCTGCGCTTGCTCGACGCCATCCCGTTCGAGAGTTCCCTGGTCGTGCGCCAGGAGAACTGGCACTGGGCGGACACGACCCTCGAGCGTTCCTCGACGGCCTGGTTCTACCTGTCGCCCGGCACGGACGCTCCGCGCGCCGAGGCGCGTCCCTCGGCCGCGGATCTCGTGGCGCGCCTGCCGGAGCTGCGCGTGTGGCGGCGTCCCGGACTGCTGGAGGCCGAGGATCTGCGCGTCGTGGGCTCTTCGCCCGGGCTCCAGCATGGCCGGCAGGACCTCGTCGACGCGGAAGGTGGCCGCTGGTCGCAGGGCGCGCACCTGTGGGTGCGCTCGACGAAGGTGGGCGAGTGGATCGAACTGGAACTCCCCGTGGCGCGACCGGGCGCGCGCCGGCTCGCCGCCCTCGTCACGCGTAGCCACGACTACGGCATCGTCTCCATCCAGCTCGACGGCGCCCCTGCGGCGGTGGTCGACACGGCGAGCGGCGGCGGCGTGCTGCCACCGGTCGAGGTGGACCTCGGGGTGCACGAGCTCGGCGCGCGCGCCCGCGTGCGCTTCGAAGTGGTCGGCGCGAGCGCGGAGAGCACCGGCGCGCGGCACTACTTCGGCGTCGACGGCGTGCTGGTCGATTGAAGGAGGCGCAGCGCGGCCTGCACGGCGTCGGGGGAACCTCCCAGGGCCAGCAAGTCGTCCGCGGCCAGCACGCGCCCGTCGTCCGGCAGGGCCTGCGTCGCCTTGCCCCGCGCGGCGGCGAGGACTTCCGCGCCGGTGGCGCTCTGAAGTTGGAGTTCCGCGAGGCTGCGCCCCACGCAATCGGCCCCCGACGGCACGCGCGCCACCGCGATGCGGCCGATGCCCGGGAGCAGGGCCTGCAGCTGGCGTTCCAGTTCCTCGACGGACAGGCCCAGGCCCAGCGCCTCGGCGATGACTTCCGCGCTGGCGCGCACGTGCGAGACGAGCTGCGTGGCGGCGCGCCACGCCACGAGCGACACCACGACGAAGAGCAGCGCCAGCACGAGCGGCGAGGCGAGGGCCGGCAGGAAGTGGGCCGACAGGACCAGCACCGGCAAGCCGGCGGCGAACAGCAGCAGCGCGTGCGCCATGGCCGCCAGGGCGCGCCTCGGCGTGGCGGCCGCGTCCATGCGCCCGACGACGCGCGGCAGGATGGCGTCGGACAACATGCCGGCCACGCGACGGGCGTGGTTCTGCAGGCGCCACGCCAGCGAGGCCGCCGGCAAGGCGACGAGCACCAAGAGCACGATCGCCGAGCCTGTCGGCCCAAGTCCGGTGGCGCGCGCGACCCACGGCGTGCCGTGGTCCCAGAGGAACCCCGCGGCGCCGAGCAGGATCGACAGCAGCGCGGTGGAGACGAACAGCGGGCTCAGGGCGGCCTGCAGCACGGCGAAGCGCTTGCCGCGCGCGCCCGAACCGCGCAGCTCCGCCAGCCACGAGGCGTAGACCTTGGTCAGGATGTCGAGCCGCTGCGGCACAGCCCTGTCGAGCGCGAGCGCCACCTTGTCCGCGCGCTGCAGCAGGAGCGGCGCGACGAAGGCGCACACGGCGCACGCGCCAACGGCCGCGGACGAGTAGTAGCTCGGCAGGAAGCCGCCGGCGACCCCGAGTCCCGCCACCACGAAGTTGAGCTCGCCGATCTGCCCGCACGCGAGCGCCGCCCGCACGGCCACCGGGCGATCCGCGCCCGCCACCAGCGCGCCGAGGAACACGCCGACGAACTTGCCGCACAAGACCAGCGCGGCGATTCCGAGCACGAGGCCCCAATGCGCCTGCAGCTGGTCGGGATCGACCAGCATGCCCACGGTCACGAAGAACACGCCGGCGAACAAGTCGCGCACGCCCTCGATGCGCGCCTCGACCTCGTGTCCGGCTCCGGCTTGCGCCAGGATCGAGCCCGCGAGGAAGGCTCCCAGCGCCGGCGAGAAGCCCGCGCTCGAGGCCACCAGCGCCAGGACGAGGCACCAGCCCAAGGCGGCCATGGTGGTGGTCTCGCGGCGTTGGAGCTTGAGCACGGCCTTGGCGGCGGGCGGCACCAGCCACGCGCCCAGCGCCACCACGCTGGCGAGGAACACGAAGAGCCGCAGGCATGTCGCGCCGAGCTCGTCCCAGCCAGCCTCGGCCCCCGAACCGAAGGCGGAGAGCAGCGCGAGCAGGAGGATCGCGCCCAGGTCCTCGACCACGAGCAGCCCGAGCACGAGCGTGCGCAGACGACCGTCGACGCCCGATTGGGAAACCAGGCGCTGCACGAGCATCGTGCTGGAGATGGCCACCAAGGTGCCGAGGAACAACCCGCCACGCGGGTCGAGGCCCATCGCCCGGCCGATGGCCGAGCCAAGGAGCAGCTGCACGCCCATCTCCACCACGACGAGCAGCAAGGCGCCGGCGCCCAGGCCGCGCAGGCGCGACAGGCTGAACTCGAGGCCGATGCCGAACACCACGAGCGTCACGCCGAGCTCGGACAGTTCGCGCAGCGACGCCTCGTCGCGCACGTAGATCGGCACCGGGATGTAGGGGCCGAGCAGCGCCCCCGCCAGCAGGTACCCGAGCACCACGGGTTGGCCGAGGCGCTGGAAGACGACCGACACCACGCCCGCCACGGCCAGCACGACGGCCAAGTCCCGCAAGAGCTGCGGGATCTCCAGCGCGGCGAGCAGGGCTAGCATGCGCGCAGTGTGCGCCACGATCCCGCCTTCGGGCAAGCCACGCCGGAGGAGTGTGGCGCCGCGAGGGCTCGTGGGCGACGATGGAGGCGCGATGCAGGGCGCCCTCCGAACGCTCCGTGCCATTCTTGTCGGCCTCGCGCTGTCGTGCGCGCTGGTCCCGGAGGCGCGCGCCCGGGAAGTCGTGGCGCGCCTCGCCTTCGAGGCCCCGCGCGGCGAGCGCTTCGTCCTGCGCGCAGTGCTGCCGGTGCCCGCGGGTTGGACCGCGGCCCGGCGGCTCTTGGTGCGCTTGCCGGACGAGGCCGCGGCCCGTCCGGCGCAACAAGTGGTGGTCGCGCGCGACTCCACCGGCGCGGTCGAGCTGGTCGAGGTGTGCTTCTCCGGAAGGCGCGCGCCGAACTGGCCCCCTGGCGGCGAACTCGTCGCAACCGTCGTCGTGGCGGACGGGGAGTCGGGGGCGGAGGCGCCGACGCAACCCGCCACCGATTCGCGCATCGCCGAGCTCGTCGACCGGCGTGGACGCGATCGCCTGTACTTGCGGGCCTTCGACCTGCATGGCCACGAGTACCGCGCCGAGCTCACGGGGGCGCCCCTGGCCATGGGCACGCAAGGCGCGAGCCTGCTCGCGACCGGCCCCCACTTGCGCAGGCGGCGCGTCGCGGCGGTGCTGCTGCCCGTCGCCCCGGACGCCCTCGCCCGCGGTGGCTTGCCGCACCTCTTCGGCGTGCACGCCTACCTGACGGAACGCGCCGATGTCCCGGGCCTCGGGATCGACCTGCGCGTGCACAACGGACTGCGACCGCCGCGGGGCGATCTGGATCCGCGCCACGCGCCGCTCGGGCCCGTGTGGTTCGAGCGGCTCGAGCTGGTGCATCCGCCGGGCTTCGTGCTCGAGCACGAGATCGTCGATCCGCATGTGGGACCGGCGCGCTTGGAAGGCGGCATGGTGGTCGTGCCGCTGGTGCGGCCGCTGGCGGGAGCCTTGCATGCCATGCCGGCCCAAGCCCAGTTCGAGCGGCGCCTGTGCCTGCGCACGGACGACGCCCCTTGGGCGGCGCAGGACGCGCTCTCCTTCGCCGATCTTGGCTTCCCGCTGCGCGGCAAGGGCCTGTGGTCGTGGCAGGACTTGCCGCGCTGGCTGGCGGCGCGCGACCCGCTGCCTGATCCGGCGTGGCTCGACTCGCGCGGCGGAGCGCTCCTCGCGCGCCAGCGCGAAGCCGAGGCGCTCCTTCGGTTCCAGCAAGCCTTGCGCAGCGGACAGGCCACCGGATGGCCGTTCACCTCGCCGGCGATGGGCTGGTGCCATCCGTGGTTCTCGCATGTGCAAGGCGCCACCGGCGGCGAAGGCATCGTCGTCTCCGAGGGCCACTGGAGCGCCGTGGCCGCGAGCAGGGCGGGCGTGCAACGCTTGTCCTTGCAGCACCGCATGACGAGCGCGCGCACGCCGCAGGCTGCGTGGGACCGCCTGGGGCGGCCGTGCGACGTGGAGCTGTCCGTCGACGCGGCCGGAGTCGTGCCCTTCGACTACCGGATGAACGGCGACATTCGCTTGCCGGAGTTCGCAACGCGCGCCGCCGCGCATCCGGCCGCCGTCGAGCAGGCGCGCCTCGTCGCCGAGCGCGGACTGCGACCGGCGTGGGATCGCGCGGATCCGTGGGCCCGCCGTGGCAGGAATG
>JBEBCR010000398.1:0-2993 GCA_041157565.1 Planctomycetota bacterium
AGGCGCGCGCAGGCGCGTGGCGAACTGGGCCTGGTGGACGGGCAGGTCCGGGATCTGCGCGAGGCCGCGCGGATCGGCGAGGCAAACCGCCTCGACACATCGCGGGCCTACCAGGAACTGATGGCGGCAGAGTCCTTCGTGGGCAATGCCCGGAACGCCCATGACGCCGCCATCAAGCGCCTGCAGGCTGCGCGCGCCAGCGGGCGGATGGGGAACATCTCGGCGGGCGAGGCGGGGCTGGCCAACCGCAACGCGCAGGCAGGGGATCTCGCTGCAGCCGAGCGGGGGCTTGCCGCGGCGAGGCGTGCGCTCGCCGACCCGCGCTTCCTGCGCTCGTCCGGGTACCAGGCATCTCGCCGCATGCAGGAGGCCCTGATCCTGCGCGCGGAGGCCGAGGTCAGGATGGCCGAGGGGCGCTACGCCGAGGCCGAACGCAGTTCGCGGGCCGCGCTGGAGAACGAGCAGTGGAACCTCGCCAACAGGCAGGCGATCAAGGCGGTGGTGCCGGACGTCAGCGACGACCTCCAGGACAGCCAGCTCCTCGTCTCCCTCGCGCAGCTAGGCACGGTGCTGCGGATGCAGGGGAGGCTGGTGGAGGCCGAGGTCGAGTTCAGGCGTGCCCTCGTCCACGCGCTGCGGGTCTTCGGGCGCGACAGCCTTCGCGTCGCCGCCCTGTCGCTGAACCTGTCCCGCAACATGCTGGAGCAGCGTCGTTTCGCCGAGTCGCGACAACTCGCCGAGGTCGCCCTCGCGACCTACGACCGCTATGGCGTCTTCAAGGGATCGCGCTTCGTCGCCTTGGGCAACCTCCTCTCCGCCTCGGCGGCGCGCGAGGAGGGCGACATTGCGGCGTCGGATGCGGCGATCGACCGTGCCCTCGCGGTGTTCGCGGACGATCCGGACGAGCGCTTTCGCCGCGTCGAGAGCCAGCCCGGCTTTCTCGTCTCCCGGATCGAGTCCGGCCGGGCCACGGCGATCATGGCAAGTGCCGAGCGCCTTGCGTCCGAGCGCGCGCGCAATTTCGGGGAGCGGCACTACGAGACGGCCCAGTCGCGCGGGATCTTGGCGGCAGCGCAGGCCGCGACGGGGAAGCGGGAGGAGGCGCTTGCCGGCTTCCGCGCGTCGGTGCCGGTCCTGCTGCAGGTGTCGCGGCAGAGCGAGGACGAGGAGGGCGGCGCGCAGCGCGAGCGCGTGCAGCGCTTCGTGCTGGAGAGCTACGTCGACCTCCTGAGTTCGTTGCCCGCTTCCGCGGGTGGTGGCCTCGACCCGGCGGCCGAGGCGTTCCGCGTGGCTGACGCGGCGCGCGCGCAGGGCGTGCAGCGCGCGCTGGCGGAGAGCGCGGCGCGCTCGGGGATCCGCGATCCCGGCCTCGCGGCGCTGGTGCGCCAGGAGCAGGATGCGCGCAAGCAGATCGCGGCGCAGTTCGGCTTGCTGTCGAACATCCTGTCGTCCCCGGCGAGCCAGCAGGACGCGGCCGCGACGGCTTCGCTGCGCACGAGCATCGACACGCTGCGCCGTGCGCGCGCGTCCTTGCGCGAGGAGATCGAGCGGCGCTTCCCGGACTACGCGAGCCTGATCGACCCGCGGCCCGCGACGGTCGAGGACGTGCAGTCCCAGCTTCGTGCCGGCGAGGCGCTGGTGAGCGTCTACGTTGGCCAGGCGCGAAGCTTCGTGTGGGCCGTGCCGAAGAGCGGTCCCGCGGCCTTCGCCGCGGTCGCCGCCGGCGAGAAGGATATCGCGCAGTCGGTCGCCCGGCTGCGCCGCGCGCTTGACCCGAACGCGGCGACGCTTGGCGACATCCCCGCCTTCGACGTGGCGCTCGCGCATCGCCTGCACGAGCAGTTCCTGGCGCCGGTGAGGGCGGGGCTGGCCGGGGCGGAGAGCCTGCTGGTCGTGCCCGACAAGGCGCTGGGCCAGATCCCGTTTTCGCTGCTGGTCACGCGGGCGGTGCCGGCGCCAGCCGACACGCAGGGCCGCGCGCTGTTCTCCGGCTATGCGCAGGTCCCGTTCCTCGCGCGCGAGAAGGCGGTGACGCAGCTCCCGTCGGTCGCGTCGCTGGGGGCGTTGCGACGCCTTGCGCCCGGGGAGGCGTCGCGCAAGCCGTTCATCGGCTTCGGCGACCCGTATTTCAGCACCGAGCAGGCGGCGGCGGGCAGCACGCAGGTGGCCCAGCTGACGACCCGCGGGCTGCAGACGCGAGGCCTGCCGCTGGTGCGACGCAACGCCCCGCAGACGCAGTCCGCGGCAAGCGCCGAGCTGGCGAGCCTGCCGCGGCTTCCCGACACGGCCGACGAGGTGCGGAGCATCGCGGTGGCGCTGAAGGCGGATCCCTCCGCCGACGTGTTCCTGGGATTGCAGGCGAGCGAGGCGCGCGTGAAGGGGGCCAGCCTCTCGGACCGCAAGGTGGTGATGTTCGCCACGCATGGCCTGGTGCCGGGCGACCTGAACGGTCTGACGCAGCCCGCGCTGGCGCTGACGGCGCCGGCGGTCGCGGGAAGCGACGGCGACGGCCTGCTGACGATGGACGAGGTACTGGGGCTGCGCCTCAATGCGGACTGGGTCGTGCTGAGCGCGTGCAACACGGCGACGGGCGATGGCGCGGGGGCGGAGGCGGTGTCGGGCCTTGGTCGCGCGTTCTTCTACGCCGGGACGCGGGCGCTGCTGGTGACGAACTGGCCGGTCGAGACGACGAGCGCGCGGGCCCTGACGACGGACCTCTTCGCGCGGCAGGCGGCGGATCCGGGCCTCGCGCGGGCGAAGGCAGCCCAGCAGGCGATGCTGGCGCTGATCGATGGCCCGGGCTTCGTCGAGGGCGGGCGCACCGTGTTCTCCTACGCGCACCCGATCTTCTGGGCACCCTTCTCGGTCGTCGGCGACGGCGGCTGAGCCACGCGCCTCAGCGCAGGCGCGGCGCCACCGCGCGCACCGCGTCGAGATGCGCGCGGCCGAGATGGTGGCTGCGAAGCGGCGACCATCCATGGACGGCATCGGGC
>JBEBCR010000399.1:0-3491 GCA_041157565.1 Planctomycetota bacterium
GTCGCAACTTGGTGGCGCCGCGCTAAGATGCCCGACTACGCGCCCGTAGCTCAGTTGGATAGAGCGGCGGTTTCCTAAACCGCAGGTCGGCAGTTCGAACCTGCCCGGGCGCACCAGACCGGCCTTCCTAGGGTCGGGCGCGTTGGTACAGGATCCAGCTGGTGACGATGTACTTGTCGCTCGACTGGGGCACGAGTCCGCGGTGCGTGTGCGTGAAGTACGCGGGCCACATGACGAGGGTTCCGCGGCGCGGCTTCAGGCGCAGCCCTTGGTGGTGCCACTCGGTCTCGCCTCCTTCGTCCACGTCGTTCAGGTAGACCATGAAGGGCAGGACGCGGTGCAGGGTTTCTCCGCTCGGATCGCCCGGCGAGACCTCGGCGTGCCATGCGAAGTAGCCCCCTTCGCCGCGCGTGTATTTCTGCATGTTCAAGTCGCCAAGGCGGAAGACCCTCTGCAACAGCCCGGCCAGTTCGTGATCGGGAAGCGCGGCCAGCGCTTCGGGCGTCAATGGCCGCGGTTCCCCGCCGGGTTCGTCTCGGCGCGCGAAGGAGCTGCCCGCCAAGACCACGAATGGGTGCAGGCGCACGTAGCGCATCAGTTCCCTGCGTGTCGCCGCGATCAGGTCGCCCACGAGGTCGGCGAAGGCTGCGCGGCCGAGCAAGGACAGGTCGCGACTGCGCTTTACGCTCGGGTCGAGCCGGCCTCCAGCGAGGCCTGGCCCGACTTCGGGATGGACGTCGAAGCGCGCGATCAGCTGCTCGCAGATCGCCGGCGCCACGGCTTCCGGGGCCACGTGCACGAAGGTATCCATGCGCCGAATCCTCGGCGCGA
The DNA here is from genome assembly GCA_041157565.1 of Planctomycetota bacterium. Lineage (GTDB taxonomy): Bacteria > Planctomycetota > UBA1135 > UBA1135 > SXXH01. The sequence goes on from JBEBCR010000399.1 coordinate 832, forward strand.
ACGGCAAAGTCCCGATCAAGGACAGGGCGCGCGCGACGTCGGGGGGGGGCGGGGCGCGCCCAAGGCACGCGTGGACGCGTCCGTGCTGGCCGCGCGGGTGTGGCGTGTCGATGGGGCCCGATTTGGACAGGGCAGGCTTGTTCGAAAATGGCTTACGCAGATAAGCTCACACTTAGCCATGAGAGCCATGAACGACCGCGTCCCCGCGCGCAAGAAGCCCGCCAAGTCCAGCGCCGAAGCGCGGCTGCGCGAGCGGCTGGGCTTGTCGCAGTCCGAATGCGCCGCCGTGCTGGGCGTGCACGCGATGACCGTCAGCAAGTGGGAGCGCGGCGTGGCGCGGCCCAACGAGCACCAGCGGCTCCTCCTGCGCGCCTTGGGCGTGGCGGCGGAGGCGGGCTTGCGCGCGCCGACGGGCTCGCGCCGCGGGTGGAACCCGGTCGCGTTCCTGGGCGAAGCGCTCGCGCTGGCGCAAGGCGGCGCGCGCATCGACCTGGGCGCCTTGAGCGCGACCAACCGCTACGCGGGCAAGGTCGTGGAGCTCGCGCGCGGCGACGTGATGAGCAAGGTCGTGGTGGAAATCGCCCCGGGATTGCGCATGGGGGCCGTCATCACCACGGATTCCGTCGACCGTCTCGGCTTGTCCGTCGGTTCGCGCGCCATGGCGATCGTCAAGGCCACCGAGGTCATCGTCGGGCGCTCCTGAGCGCCGAGCGATCGCAGGCGAACGCCGCATGTCGAACCCGTCCGCCCAACCCGCGCGCGTGCGCTTCGACCGGCAGGAGTTCGGAGGGGCGTTCGGCGACGCCGGCACGGACATCCCGCTGCTCGTGGGCATGTGCCTGGCGGCCGGGCTCGACGGCACGAGCGTGCTCGTGTGCTTCGGCCTGCTGCAGGTCGCCAGCGGCTGGCTCTACCGCATGCCCATGCCGGTCCAGCCGCTCAAGGCCATGGCCGCGCTGGTCATCGCGCAACAAGCGTCCGCCGGCGAGCTGCGCGGCGCGGGGCTGGCGATCGGCGTGGTCATGCTGCTGCTCGCCGCCAGCGGGCTGCTCGAGCGGCTGGCGCGCGTGGTGCCGCATTGCGTCGTGCGCGGCATGCAGCTGGGCCTCGGGCTGCAACTGGCCTCGGTGGCGCTGGGCAAGTTCGTGCCGGCCGACGGCGCGCGCGGCTACGCGCTGGCCGCGGCCACCTTCGTCGTGGTCGTCCTGCTGCTCGGCGACAAGCGCCTGCCCGCCGCGCTGGTCGTGTTCTCGCTGGGGCTCTGCTACGCCTTCGCCTTCAACCTCGACCTGTCCGCCCTCGCCGCCGGATGGGACTTGCGCCTGCCGCGCTTCGAGCCCGTCGCCTGGGTGGATGTGGCCACGGGCTTCGTCGTGCTCGCCTTGCCGCAACTGCCGCTTTCGCTGGCCAACTCGGTGCTGGCCACGCACAAGTTGGCCGGGGACCTCTATCCCGATCGCCGCCCGAGCCTGCGCGGCATCGGCTGCACCTACGGCTTGATGAACCTCGTCGCCCCTTGGTTCGGCGGCGTGCCCGTGTGCCACGGCTCCGGCGGGCTCGCCGGGCACCACGCCTTCGGCGGACGCACCGGCGGCTCGGTGGTCATCTACGGCGCGGCGCTCGCGGCGATCGGACTGTGCCTCGGCGGGGCCTTCGACCAGGTGGCGCGCGCCTTCCCGCTGCCGATGCTGGGCGTGGTGCTGCTCGTCGAGGCCGTCGCGCTGGCGTGGCTGGTGCGAGACCTCGTCGGAGACCGCGTGCAGCTGCCCATCGCGCTGGTCGTGGCCTTCGCCGCGGCCAGCCTGCCGTACGGCTTCCTCGTCGGATCCCTCGTGGGCCTCGCCTTGTGGCACGCGCGCCACAAGGCGCGCATCGTCAGCCCCGACGCTTGAGGCGCCGGGGCTCGCCGCGTTCAGCCGCTGGCGGCGGCGATGCGCAGCAGGTCGGCGTACACGCCCGCCGCGGTGACCTCGGGACCGGCGCCGGGGCCGCGCACCACCAAGGGGTTCGCGCGGTAGCGCTCGGTCGTGAATTGGACGAGGTTGTCCGTCAAGCGTCCGTGCGCCAGCGCGTGGTCGGCGGGCACTTCGACCACGCCCACGCGCGCCTCGCCCTCGCGCGTCAAGCGCGCGGCGTAGCGCAGCACCATGCCGCGCGAGCGCGCCGCGGCGAGGCGCGAGGCCATGCGCTCGTCGAGCTCGTCGAGGCGTCGCATGAACTGCTCGAGGGGGATCTTGGCCAACTCGTCGGGCACGAGGCCTTCGACCTGCACGTCGGCGAGGCTCGTCTTCCACCCGCACTCGCGCGCCAGGATGACGAGCTTGCGCGCCACGTCGAGGCCGGAGAGGTCGTCGCGCGGATCGGGCTCGGTGTAGCCCTCCTGCTTTGCGCGGCGCACGAGCTCGGAGAAGGGCGTTGTGCCGTCGTGGTGGTTGAAGAGCCACGCCAAGGTGCCCGAGAGGATGCCTTCGACCGAGTGCAGCTGGTCGCCCGTGTCGACGAGGTCGCGCAAGGTGCACAGGATCGGCAAACCCGCGCCCACCGTGGCCTCGTAGCGCCAACGCGCGCCGCCCGCGGACTCCGCCGCGCGGATCGCCTGGTACCGCGCGAGGTCGCCGGCGCCGGCCTGCTTGTTGGCCACGACCACGTGGATGCCGCGC
>JBEBCR010000400.1:0-22365 GCA_041157565.1 Planctomycetota bacterium
CCCAGGAACCGAAAAAAGCCAGACGCGCGGGCCCATGAGGCCGCGTTCCACCGACGAGGCGGTTCGTCGGTGGGTCTCGGGCGCGGAGGGCGGCATGGATGCGCCTTGGCGCGTGCCGGGCGCGTCCAGAGGCGCGATGTGCAGGGAATCCGGGTCTGGGAGTGCCTCGCGTGGGTGCAGGTGGTCGCGGTTGGTCTCGAGTGGTCGCGCACAGGACCACGCAGGTCCAATCGAGCGCGCGTGGAGCCGGGCCGGCCGCAAGTACGCCCCGGACTCCACGCAAGCCCCCTTGGCCGGCGTGCCAGGCCTCGGCCTGGTGTCGAAGAGGGACTCCGCACGGAGCCTCCTCATCCGAAAAGACGCGCGGGCGGGCGCGCGCGTGGCACTCAGCGCGGATTTGCCAACCGAGGCGCCCCGAGGCCGCGCACAACGACAGGGGCCAGCATCAGACCAAGCCCCTCAAATACCCCCACGTGTAGATCCCCGTATGGTGCCCATCCGAAAACACCATGCTGACCGCGTAATGCCCGACCAGCGCCAAGTCCGACTGCGTCAGGTCGTCCGGCACGCTCAACGGATCCAGCAACCGCTCGCCGGTGATTTCGTGGACGCAGCGCGCGCAGGGGCAGGCGCGGCGCAATGTGGCGGCGGTCCATTCGCTGGTGCTGCCGTCCTGCCAGGTGATGGCGACGCGGGTGGGGTCGCTGCGCAGGATCGACTTGGGGGCCGCGACCGGTTGGGGGGCGTGGGACATCGCGGGGCGGCGTCAGCGGGGAGCAGCGGCTTGGTGCTCGCGGAGGGAGCAGGTGGTGCCCAGGGCCGGACTTGAACCGGCGACCCTGTGATTTTCAATCACATGCTCTACCAACTGAGCTACCTGGGCAGGCGGGCTGCTCGAAGCGGTCGAGCGGCCCCCGAGGGGGGATCCCGGCCGAATCAAGGCGCGAAAGTATGCAGCGACAATGCCTTGCCGTCAACCGGGCGGGCCGGGAGCGGGGGGCTGGCGCCGGCTTGCGGCGCGTGGACGGTCGTTTCGGGGCCGCGGCGGGCGCAGGAAGGCGCATCGCTCGGCCTTGGCGAGCACGCGGTCGGCGACCGGTAGGCGGGACGACGACGCCCGGGCCCGCGTCCTGCGCGCCACAGCAGGGCGCGCCCCGCAGGCCGCCCCGCCGCGCCGCGACTAGCCGTCGAGGGTGGCCAACAACTCGCGCGCGGCGGCGGCGTCGCGCGCGATCTGCGCTTGCAGGGCGGGCAGGCCGTCGAAGCGTTGCTCGGGGCGCAGGCGTTGGACGAACTCGACCTCGAGGGTGGCGCCATACAGGTCGCCCCCGCCTTCCAGGAGGTGCACCTCGACGCGCGGCGCCGAGGGCGCGGCGGCGGCGACCGTCGGCCGCACGCCGATGTTGACCACCGCCGGCCAGAGCTTCGACTCGCCGGCGCGGCGCGCGCGGGCCGCGTACACGCCGTGCGGCGGCAGGAGCTCGGTGCCCAGGTCGAGGTTCGCGGTGGGGAACCCGAGCAGGCGGCCGAGCTGGTCGCCGCGCACCACGGTGCCGAGGCACGAGACCGGGCGCCCCAGGAGCCGAGCGGCGGTGGCGAGGTCGCCGAGCTCGATGCACTCGCGGATCTTCGTGCTCGAGACGGCGTGCGCGCCGACCTGGACTTGCTCCACGACCTCGACGGAGAGTCCCAGTTGGGCGATCAAGGCGGGCGTGCCCGAGCGATCGCGGCCGAACTTGGAGTCCCACCCGAGCACGAAGCGCCGCGCCGCCAGCGGGCCGCGCACGAGGTGCTCGATGAACGCCCGCGCGTCGAGGTCGCGCAGCCGCTCGTCGAAGTGCAGCACCCACGCGAGTTCGATGCCGGCGCGCGCGAACAGCTCGAGGCGGTGCTCGAGGCTCGTCAAGGTGCGCGGCGAACGGCCGAGCAGGAGCTCCTTTGGGTGTCCGGCGAAGGTCACCACGGCGGCGCGTTCGCCGTGGGCGCGGGCGCGCGCGACGTTGCGCTCGAGGATGGCGCGGTGTCCGAGGTGCACGCCGTCGAACACGCCGATGGAGACGGTGGCGCCGCGCGGCGCCACGGGCGGCGCGTCGATGCCGCGCGCGACGACGAGCGCGCCTTGCGCCGGCTCGGGTGCGGCCATGGTCGGCGTCAGCGCCCCTGGGAGCGCTTCCACTTGTCGACGAGCGCCTCGAGCCCGCCGCGGTTGCGCGCCTTGTCGGCGGGCGTCATGCGGTCGACGAGCAGCACGCCCTCGAGGTGGTCGTACTCGTGCTGGATGATGCGCGCTACGAAGCCTTCGAACTCGCGTTCGTGCTTGGCGCCGTCGAGGTCCTGGTACTCGACCACGCAGCGCTCGGGGCGCTTGATCTCGGCGTACATGCGCGGGAACGAGAGGCAGCCCTCGTCCATCAGCGTGTCGCCGCCCTTCCGCTCCTTGATGGTCGGGTTGACGAGCGCGAGGTCGTCCTCGGGCTTGCCCGTGGGGTTGAGCACGAGGATGCGGCGATCGAGGCCCACTTGCGGCGCGGCGAGGCCGCAGCCGTCGCTCTTCACCATGCGCGCGAACATGGCCTTCACCACGGCGCGCGTCTCGTCGTCGACCGGCACCTCGCGCGCGCGGCGGCGCAGCACCGGATCCGGGTAGAGGTGCACGACGAAGTCGAGGTCGAGCGGCTCGCGCGCCGCCTGGGCTTGGCTGGTTCGTGCTTGGTCGGTCATGGCGAACTGGATGAGTGGTGCGGGCCGCGTTCGGCGCGCTCCTTGGGCGCGCGTCGAACGCCACAGGATAGCGTCGCGTTGACGGCCTCGCCGCCCCTCCACTAGGCTTTCGCCCCACTGTTTGCGAGCGCGCGCCGCGCTCCGGCGGAAAAGGACGCACGCGTGGACTTCACCAAGCAACTGCAGAAGGCCGACGAGGCCCTGCGCCGTCGCAATCCGGACTTCGCCATCGAGCTCTACCGCCAGCTCCTCGACATCGCGCCCGACCTGGGCGAGGCGCGCGCGGGTCTGCGCCAGGCCTTGAAGGCGCGCGAGGCGCTCAAGGGCGGCGGCAGCAAGTTGTTCCGCGCCCTCGCCGGCGCCGGCCCGCTGGTGGCGGCCAAGGGCCTGGCCAAGGCGGGGCGCCACGACGCCGCGATCAAGCAGTACGAGGCCTACCTCGACTCGAGTCCCTTCGACGAGGAGGCGAACCTGCTGCTCGGCGTGTCGCTGGAGGCCGCGGGCCACGTCAACTCGGCGCGCGCGGTGTACGAGTTCGTCGCCGCCATCGCGCCGCGCAACGCGGACGGGCTCAAGCGCGCCGGCGCCATGACGGCGCGCCTCGGCGATCCGCAGAAGGCGCTCGAGTACTACGAGCGCGCGCTGCAGGCCGATCCGCGCGACCAGGACTGCATCAAGGCGCGCAAGGACCTCGCGGCCGAGCTGGCGTTGCGCGGCGCGAGCGCCCGGCCGGTCGAGCACAGCCGCGAGCTGATCAAGGACAAGGGCGAGGCGCGCGCCATCGAGCGTTCGCAGCGCCTGCAGTTGACGGAGGAGGAGCTGCGCGAGGAGCTGGCCCAGCTCGAGGCGCGCCACGCCGACGAGCCGTCGGCCGCCACGTCGCGGCGCCTGTCCGAGGTCCACGAGAAGCTCGGCGACCCCGAGGAGGCGTTGAGCTGGGCCGAGCGCGCGCTGTCGCAGGACAGGGAGAGCTTCGAGCTCGCCTGCCGCGTCGGCGACCTGCGCACCAAGCTGATGAAGAAGGCGGTGGCGCGCGCCGGCAAGGAGGGCGACGAGGCCCTGGCCGGCGAGCTGGAGCGCGAGCTGATCGAGTTCGAGGTGCGCGACTGGACGAGGCGCGTCGAGCTGCGGCCGGCCGACGCCACGCTGCGCCTCCAGCTGGGGCGCCGCCTGGTCCGTTCCGGGGCCGTGGACCTCGCCATGCCGGAGCTGCAGCGCGCCGCCGGCGACGGGCGCTGCGCGCGGGACGCCCACGCCCTCCTCGGGGAGTGCTTCCAGAAGAAGGGGTACCTCGACCTTGCCCGCAAGGAGTACGAGAAGGCCCTGGGGCCGCTCGGAACGGTCTTGGACGAACGGGCGAAGGAGATCCTGTATACTCTTGGCGCGATCGCCGAGGAGGCGGGGGACGCGGCGCAGGCGCGCACGCACTACTCCCGCGTGTTCGAGGCCGACGTCGGCTACAAGGATGTGGCCGCCAAGATGGAAAGACTGCGATAAACGATGGCTCACTCCAAGCAGGCGCTGAAGCGCCACCGCCAGAACGTCAAGGCCAACGCCAAGAACCGCGCCCAGCGCAGTTCGATGAAGTCGGCGATCAAGAAGGTCGCCAAGGCCGAGACCGTCGCCGCCGCCAAGGAAGACCTGGTCGCGGCGATGAAGAAGATCGACAAGGCCGCCAAGCAGCGCGTGATCCACAAGAACGCCGCGGCCCGCCTCAAGAGCCGCATGGCGAAGAAGCTCGCCAAGCGCTCGAGCTGAACGCGACCTCCGTCGTGGGCGGCGGATTCCAGACCAGCGACGCGCACCCGGACCCGCACTTGCGTCCGGTGCGCGTCGCCATGCGTTCGGACGAACTGTGGTCCGAGGTGTGCACCATGGTCGACGACCTCGGCTGGCAGGTGCAGTCGAAGGACGACCAGGCCTTGGTGCTCGTGGCCAAGCGCCCGGGCGGCCTGCTCGCCAAGTCGGCCGTCGTCACCTTCGCGATCGAGGGCCCGGCCGGATTGCCGAGCAGCCTCGTGCGCCTGTCGTGCGAGGGCGGCGGCTTGTTCGCCGGCCTCGAGGGCGTGGTGAAGGAGTTCACCGTGCCCTTCACGCGGCGCGTGTGCTGAGGCGCTGCTAGTCCCGCGCCTCGCCCAACGCGGCCTCGCGGAACTCGCTGGGCCAGATCCACGAGCCTTCCATGCGCGCCTTGTAGGCTTGCGCGAGGCGCTGCGAGTCGAGGCGTTCCTGCTCGCGCGTGCGCAGCGTCGACTGCGTCTGCAGCGAGTCGAAGCCGGGCGCGCGGCGCTCGACGCGCTCGAGCAGCTTGACGATGCGCACCACGCCGCGCGGCCCGGGGATGGGCGCGCTGGCCTCGCCGGGCGCGGCCTTGGCCACGAACGCGGACAGCGTGGGTTCGACGCGCGAGAGGCGCGCGGTCTCGTACTCGCCGACGCCTTGGTTCGAGGGCGCGGCCGAGTGCTCCGCCACCAGCGCGCCGAAGTCGGCGCCCGCGGCGATCTTCGCCGCCAACTCGTCGCCCAGCTTGCGCGCGGCCTCGACGCCGCCGAGGCGCGCGGGGTCGAGCACGATCTGCTGGAGCTTCACGCGTTCGGGCGCGCCGCCGAGCAGGGCGAGACCCTCCTCGGTCCCGAGCGCGCGCTCGTACAGGAGCTTGAGCCGTCCCGGGCGCACGTGGCGATCGGCCACCACGCGCTGGCCCTGCGCGGGTCCCTTGCCGGTGATCGAGTCCTCCCACAGCTCGCCCAGCATCTGGCCGCGCAGCGCGACCTTGATCTCCGCGGTGGTCATCTCGCGCGACTGCAGGAAGCGCGACATGCCGACCCAGCCGTTCTGGCGCTTCTGGATGCGGTCCATCGCGTCGCGCACGCGCACCTGCACGGCGTCCTCGGGCAGGCCCATGTCCTCGCCCGCCTGCACGCGCACGAGTTCGTTCACGCGCGCGCGCAGCAGCTCGGCCTCGGCGGCTCGCATCTGGGCCTCGCCGGCGTCGGGGTTGTCGCGGCGCCAGCGCAGCATGTCGCGGCCGAGCCCGCGGCGCGTCAGCACCGACTGGTTGACCGTCAGCGCGACGCCGTCGAAGGGCAGGCGACGCTCGACGGGCGCGGACTGCCGGCTCCCGGCCGGGGCGGGCGCGGGGGCCTGCGGCGCGAGGCACAGGAGGCTGGCGAGGATCGCGCTCATGTCGAGCGGATCTTCCCCGCCGGACGCCCGTCCTTCAAGAGCGACTCGAACCACTGCAGCGACTTGGCCGGCTCCGCGAAGCGCGCGGGCACGGCGACGTGCGCCAGGCCGGTCTTCACGTGGCGGAACTCGACGCCGGCGAGGTCCATCCCTTGTTCGAGCAGCACGCGGTCGCGGTACTCGAGGACGTACACGTCCTGGCGGCGCAAGAGGCGGCGCACGCCGATCCCCTCGAGGCGCGCGGCCAGCTCGAACACGCGCACCAGGGCGCGCGCCTCGTCGGGCACGCGCCCGAAGCGGTCGGCCAGCATCGCCAGCGCGTCCTGCGCGTCCTCCCGACTGCGCACTCCGGCCAGTTGGCGCAGGATGTCGAGGCGCACCTTGGGATCGGGGATCCAGTCGTCCGGCAGGAACGAGCGCAGGCCGAGCTCGAGCTCGCAGCCTTGCGCCTCCTGCTCGGCCACCAGCTCCTCGGCCTCGATCTCGCCGCCGGCCTGCAGGCGCTCGACCGTCTGCTTCAGCAGGCGGCAGTACATGTCGTAGCCGATCGCGGCGATGTGGCCCGATTGCTGGGGCCCGAGGATGTTGCCGGCGCCGCGGATCTCGAGGTCCTTCATGCTGATGGCGAAGCCCGCGCCGAGCTGCGTCAGCTCCTCCAGCGCCTTGAGCCGTTCCTTCGCCACCTCGCGGATGGGCTTGGCGCCTTCGACCATCAGGTAGCACCAGCTCTTCTGCCGCCCGCGTCCGACGCGTCCGCGCAACTGGTGCAGCTCGGCCAGGCCGAACTCGTCGGCGTGGTCGATGATGATCGTGCCCGCGGCGGGGATGTCGACTCCGGACTCGATGATGGTGGTCGCCACCAGCACGTCGACGCCGCCTTCGGTGAAGACGCGCATGACCTTCTCCAGCTCGCGCGCGCCCATCTGGCCGTGGCCCACGGCGTAGCTGCACTCGGGCACGAGCTGCGACAGGCGCAGCGCGATGGCGTGGATCGAGGACACGCGGTTGTGCAGGAACAGGACCTGCCCGCCGCGGTCCTTCTCGCGCAGCAGCGCCGTGCGCACCAGCGCCTCGTCCTCGCGCTGCGCGAGGTGCGTCTCGATCTCCTGGCGTCCCTCGGGCGGCACGGCCAGCGCCGAGATGTCGCGCAGGCCCGAGATGGACATGTGCAGCGTGCGCGGGATGGGCGTCGCCGACAACGTCAGGAGGTCGATCTCGGCGCGCAGCTTCTTGAAGTGCTCCTTGTGCCCCACGCCGAAGCGCTGTTCCTCGTCGACGACGACGAGCCCGAGCCGCTTGAAGCCAACGTCCTTCGACAAGATGCGGTGCGTGCCGATCAGGATGTCGACCTCGCCGCGCGCGACCTTCTCGAGCGTGGCCTTGCCCTCCGCCGAGCTCGTGTAGCGCGACAGCACGGCGACCTCGACCGGGAAGTCGGCCAGGCGCTCGCGGAAGGTCTCGTAGTGCTGCTGCGCCAGCACGGTGGTGGGCACGAGCACGGCCACCTGCCCGCCGCCGGCCACCACGCGGAAGGCGGCGCGGATGGCGAGCTCGGTCTTGCCGAAGCCCACGTCGCCGCACAGCAGGCGGTCCATGGGCCGCTCGCTGGCGAGGTCGTTGGCGATCTCCACCGACACGACCGCCTGGTCCGAGGTGTCGGTCCAGGGGAAGGCCTCGACCATCTGGCGGCACAGCTCCTCGCCGCCGCTCCAGGGCTGGCGCTGCTTCATCGAGCGGCGCGCCTGCACCTCGAGCAGCTCGACCGCGAGGTCGTACAGCGCCTTCTCGACCTTCTCCTTGCGCTTGCGGAACGAGCCGCCGCCGATCTTGTCCAGCGCGGGCGCGGCCGAGCCGGTGCCGACGTAGCGCTGCACCATCTCGATGCGCGCCGCGGGCACGAACAGGGACACCTCGTCGGCGAACAGGAGGTGCAGGTGCTCCTCCTCGCCGCCGCCGCGCGCCATGCGCTTCAGCCCGGCGAAGCGCGCGACCCCGTGCACGGCGTGGACGACGATGTCGCCCACCTTGAGCTCGAAGAAGCTCTGCAGCGCGCGCACGCGATGCGGCGCGGCGGTCTTGGCGCCGCCGCGTCGACCGAGCAGGCCGGCGAGCTCGCGGTGGTTGACGACCACCAGGTCCTTGCCGAGGCGGAACCCCTTCGACACGCCGCCGAGCACGCACTCGACCGACTGCGCGCCGGCCTCGTCGAGCTGCGCGCGGAAGCGCGAGCGCTCGACCTCGGTGCGGCACAGGACGACGACGCGCGCGCCGTCCTTGCCGGCCTCGAGCAGGGCCGCGGGCGCGTCCTTGACGCCCACCGACAGCGCCTGCACCGAACGCGTGTCGAGGTTCACCTGCGCCGGCAGGCTCTGCACGTCCAGGCGGCGCCGGCCCTCCAGCGCCTGCTCGACGCGCATCAGCGCGCGCTGGTGGCTTGGCGAGCGGATGCGCAAGCCCTCCGCGCGGTCCTGGATGCGCATCGGCTCGATCTGCGCCCACGCGAGGTCCTTCGGCAGCAGCTCGACGAGCTGCGCGCCCTCGCCGTCCTCGACGCCGCCGGCGTCGGAGGCGAGGCACACCGCGGCCTGCGACAGGCGCTCGACGCTGCGCTGGTCCAGCGGATCGAAGGTGCGCAGCGATTCGATGGCGCCGTCGAACGCCTCGAGGCGCAGCGGCAGCTCGCTGGCGAACGGATAGATGTCGAGGATCTCGCCCCGCAGCGACGCCTCTCCCGGCTTCTCCGCCAGCGGCGTGCGCGCGAAGCCCGCTTCGACGAGGCGCGCGAGCAGCGCTTCAAGGTCGAGTTGCGCGCCCACCTGCAGGTGCAGCCACTTCGACTCGACTTCGCGCGGCGACGGCAGGGGCTCCAAGGTCGACAGCAGCGAGGCCACGACCACGCGCGGCCGCCGCTCGGCGGGCGCGGACAGTTGCTGCGCGGCCTGCAGGCGACGACGCACGCCCTCGGCGTCCGCTTCGCCGCGCGAGGGGACGAGCAGCGGCTCGACCCCGAACGCCGCGAGGTCGTCGGCCACGCCCGCGGCCTCGGCGTCGGTCGAGGCGACCACGCACCAGGCGTGGCGCGTGCGCGCGACGAGTCGCGCCACGACCAGCGCCTGCGAGGCGCCCCAGCAGTTGCCGGCGGCCGCCTTGCCGCGCGCCAGTTCCTTGGCGAGCGACTCCAGCCCGGCGTCGGGCGCGAGCGTCGCGGCGTCGACGACCAGCGCGGGCGCGGTTCCTTGGCGGGCCTCGCTCACTTCGCCCGCTCCCGCCCGGCGCCGCCGTCGCGCGATTCCAAGGCGCGCGCGCGCAGCGCCACCAGCGCCTCGTGCGCCGCCCAGGTCTCGGCCTCGCGCAGGCTGCGGCCCCACGCCGAGGGGTGCGCCTCGCCATCGACCTCGGCCGACACGCGGAAGGCGCGCTCGTGCGCCGCGCCGCGAGTCTCCAGCAGCACGTAGCGCGGCAAGGCGCGCGCCGCCTGCTGCAGCAGGATCTGCAGCTCCTGCTTGGGATTCGCAGCGTCGCGCTCGCGGGCCGCGCGCTCGAGCGCGTCCTTCAGCGTGGCGCGCACGAACGCGCCGGCGGCCGGCAGGCCGCCATCGAGGTGCACCGCGCCCACCAGCGCTTCGTACAGGTTCGCCAGCACCGAGTCGGGCAGCGCCTGGCCGGCGAGTCCCGGGCCGATGCGCGCGCGCGCGTCGAGGCGCAGTTCGCGCGCCACCACGGCCAGGGCGCGACGCGAGACGAGGTCGGCCTTGAGCACGGTCATGGGGCCCTCGTCGAGCGGTGGTTCGAGCTCGTGCAGCGCCTCCGCCACGACGAGGTCCAGCACGGCGTCGCCGAGGAACTCGAGGCGCTCGTTGTCGCGGCGCGCGCCGAAGGAACCATGCGTCAGCGCCAGTTCGAGGAGCGCCGGATCGCCGAAGGCGTGCGGCAATTCCGGCAAGTCGGGCGTCATTGCGGCAGGGGACCCACGAGGCGCAGGTGCTCGCGCTCGGCGTAGCGGTCGGTCATGCCCGCCAGGTAGTCGCACACGGCGCGCTCCACGCCCGCCTCGGCGGCCCAGCCCTGGTACCAGGCCGGCATCTCGGCCACGCGCGTCGCGTACGCCTCGAACAGCGCGCCGAGCACCTTGCGCGCGAAGGCCGAGAACTCGACCAGCATCTCGTGGCGGTAGAAGCGCTTGTGCATCGTGCGCTCCAGCTCGGCCACCTCGCCCGAAAGCGTCGGGCCATGGTCGATGGTCAACTCGCGGCGCCGACGCGCCTCCTCCGGATCGACGAGTCCGAGCGCCGCGATGCGATCGTGCGAGGACCGGATGAGGTCCTCGATCTTGAGCTTGAGCAGCTGGTTCGTCGTGCGCCGCACGCGCAGCTTGATGTCGTCCGTCGTGCCGAGGAACCCCGGGTGCCGCGCCTCGACCTCGGCCACGGCGCGGCGCCACAGCGCGCTGTCCTCGAACAACTCGGCCTCGGTGAACATGCGCGCGAACAAGCCGTCCTCGATGTCGTGCGCGTCGTAGGCGGTCGAGTCGGCGAGGTCCACCACCTGCGCCTCGAGGTAGGGATGGCGCGGCCGCGGTTCGAACTCGGCCGGCCAGTCCTCGGCGGACTCGTGCTTCAGCAGCGATTCGCGCACCTCGCGCGTCAGGTTGAGCCCGTGGTAGTCGGGGCTGCGCCGCTCCAGCCGGTCGACGACGCGCAGGACCTGCGCGTTGTGCCGGAACCCGCCGTAGGGGCGCATGATCTCGTCCAGCGCCACTTCGCCGCGATGGCCGAAGGGCGGGTGGCCGAGGTCGTGCGCCAGCGCCAGCGCCTCGCACAACTCGACGTTCAACCCGAGCGCGCTGCCCACGCTGCGCGCGACTTGCGCCACCTCGAGGCTGTGCGAGAGGCGCGTCCTGTACTGGTCGCCGAAGCGGTTGACGAAGACCTGCGTCTTGTACATCAGCCGCCGGAAGGCGGTGCTGTGCACGATGCGGTCGCGGTCGCGCTCGAACTCCGTGCGCAACTCGTCCGGCGCCTCGGGATGGGCCCGGCCGCGGGTCGAGGCCGAGCGGAAGGCGTAGGGGGCGAGGTCCAGCGCCTCGCGCTCCTCCTTGGCGCGGCGGTCGTACAAGAGGCGTGCGTCGTGCGTGCGGCTCACGGAGCGTGTACCAAGCAGGAGGTTACACAATCCGCAGCGTTCAAGCTCGCCGCGCCCTCCGGAGCCGTGCATGGCTCGGCAGGGCGCCGCAGGCCGCGGCGTCAGCGGGCGAAGGCCGCCAACACCTGATCCGCTCGGGCGAGGAGCGCCTCCACGTCGGCTTGGTTCAAGGTGCCGTCCGTCGTCTCGTCCGTGATGCGGAACGTCCACACCCACGGATACTCGGCACGCTTCAAGAGGTAGGCACGCCACTCCTCGGCGTAGCGAACCGGCATGTAGAGTTCGTCCTTGCCCTCCGGTCGTGGCTGCACGGGTGGCGGCGTGGACGGACCGTCGTGCAGGGCGCCCACGATGACCTTCCCGCGCAGTTCTTCCTCGGCAACGGCTAGTTGCAAGGCCAAGCCATTCGCGAGGCCGCGCACGGGTTGCTGCGCAGCCCGCAACTTCTCGGCCGCGTCGGCGACGCTGGCCTTGATGCGCGCCTCCACTTCGGTCCGATTGGCTGCCTGGATCTTGGCGGTGCTCCAAGCGGGCAATCGGGACTGGGAGGTGGTTTGGGACTGAGCCTCGACTTCGGCTTGGGGTGCGGCCTGGGCCGTGGCGCCACCGGCGTCGGGCTGGCAGCTGGCACACATGTGCACCAGTCCAATCATCGTCCAGAGGATGGCGCTGCGCTGCTTGGCATTCATGCTCATGGCACGGGCCGTCATTGACCTTCGCCCGGGCAGCGGCATTCGAGGCGTCCAAGCACGCTGGTTCCATTCGCCATGACGTGGTAGTAGGCGAATCCGCCGCAGCAGGTCTTCAAGCCGTTGACGGGCAACAGCGCGATCCCGGTCGCCGTGCCGTTGGACAGTTGTCCCGGCGCAGGAGTGCAGTCGTGGTCGTAGTTCGCGGCGGAGGCGACCCAGTCGATGGGCTCTTCGCACGCCGAGGCATCCACGAAGGATCGCACGCGCGCATTGCACGAACTGCACTTGGGCGTGCAGTCATGGCCCGCTTGACCGGGGCTGGCGCCAAGGAAGGACACGGTGACGAGGGCGCAACCTTGGGTGAGGCTCGTGGCGGACAGCACGGGTTGGCAGTCGTGCGTGCAATCCTCGGCGGTGTAAGGATCCTGCGTATCGGACGAATGCGGGAAGGTCGCACCCAGCAGGACAGCGGAAAGCAAAAGCGCCTTGATGGTGGTTTTCATGGCGAAATAAGCGGTGGAGATCGGTTTCGGAACTGGAGCGTGGAGGTCGCCGCAACGAGAGTTGCCTCAGCCTTCGAACAGCGCCAGTCTGGCGGCCGCTTCGGCCAAGATGCTCTGCTGCAAGTCCCAAGGGACCAACCGCAAATCGGGGTTGTCGAGTTGGTCTTGCGTGAGCGTCATGGAGGCTTCCATTTCCTTCATGCGCTTGGCTTGGCGCAAGTCCATCACCTCCTTGAGCAGCGGAAAGCGCTCGTGCTTGGCGTGGTAGCGACGCAATTCGTTCTGGCCCGCCATGAAGTGCAGCGACTCGCGATCGCGGGACGCAAGATCGTCCTCGAACTCGCCTCGCTCAAAATCTTCGACGAGCTTGCCCGGCGACTCGTAGACGTGCTCCAGCACGACAGCCTCGCCAGCCATGTCCAAGTCCACCATCATCAACTTGGTCGCCAGCATCCAGGCGTGGCCCTCATGCGGTTCACGCAGGAAGCGCTGGTGGGCCCACTTCAAGCCTGTGTGGACGCGTTGCTCGTAGAGGGGATCGTGACTTTGGACATTGGACTCGGAGAAAATGGACTGACGACGATGGGCGGCGGCTTCGGCGCTCGACGAATCCGCATCTATAGCCGTCACCGCATGTAGTTCCGCGGGCGAAAGGCTGGGTTCCACCCGAGCACCCTGCTCCGTGTTCGGCAACGCGAGCTCAGTGGGGGATGGCGGCATGAGTTGCGCCTCGCGCTCGTCGCCACTCCACAAGTAGAAGGCCAAGCCGACAAATGCCGCGCCGACAAGCCCCAGCCGGGCGACATCTGTTTGTTTGACTTTGCTGGCCGACGACCCAGATAGGTTGTTCTTGAACATGGAACTCCTTGGTCTTGATAGGGCATTGATGCCCATGCTGTCACTGGAAGCAATAGCTCTCCTGAAGCACCAGTCGAACAAACTAGTGGTCTTGCCACCCTAACTTCTCGAGGGTAGCGGCCTCGCAAGAATCTGTCAACGGGGTCGGCATCCGGCTCGAGCAGTCATGGGAGCACGGTGGGCTCAGGGGAAGGCCAGCCACGGCCGCCCCCTCGCGGTCGGTGCGGGGCGGGTCGGGTTGGGTACGTGTCTTTCGCCAAGTGCACTCGGAGTCGCGTTTGCCGCGACCCTTCTGCTGCGGCAAGGCAAGAGCGAGTTGGAGCCTGCGCTCGATGTTGGACCGGGCAAGGTCCAACGACTTGCCCCAGACCACTTTCGTGGCGCACAACTCGCACGAGTGGCGCAGCGCGACACTTGCGCGATCATGGACAGAGGCGGCTCTCTGTATTGGGCGCAGATACTCGACCAAAGCCCTACACTGGGGCACCCGCCGTGCTTCAACTGCGCCTTCTGCTCCTCATCCCCGCCTGCTTGGCCTGCGGCCCGGAACCGTCAAAGCCGGAGTCGCCGCTCGTGTCCGACGGCGTCGAAGGTCTGTTTGTGCTGCATGCGCCCGCGCAAGCCGAGGGAACCATGTCCATGCTCGCCCTGACGCGCGAGGGGCGATTGCTGGCCCTTGTCTCGCGCGACCTGACGGATTCCGTCATCGTCGATCTGGGGGCGGGGCGCGAGCTCGGCTTCCGCTTCGAGGCCACGGACCTCGCCGGCGCAGGCGCGAGCTTCGTGCTCGAGGCCCGCTACGACCCGGACGGGGTGCTGGCGACGAACGAGCCGGGAAGCCTGCGCCAGCGGCGCGTCGTGGCGCCTGGTGCACGGCAATTGCTCTTCGAACTCGAAGCCATGCCTCTGGCGGCGGAGCGCTGAGGGCATGCCGGACGGCATGTCGGAGGGGGAGCGCGCGCCAGCGGACGAATGGTGGCGGCTGGCGTTCCGCCGTCGCTACCTCGACCTCTACGCGCATCGCGACCTCGCCTCTGCGCGCACCGAGGTGGACTTTCTCGCGACGCAAGGGCTGCTCGTCGGCCGCGTGCTCGACCTGTGCTGCGGTCAAGGACGCCACGCGCTCGCCATGGCCGAGCGGGGCGTCGATGTGCGCGGGTTGGACTGGTCGCAGGATCTGCTCGCTCGCGCCGGCGAGCTGGATGCGGCCGGCTTGCTGCGCGGGCGCCTCTCGCAAGGCGATGCGCGCCAGTTGCCCTTCGCCACGGGAGAGTTCGACTCCGTCGTCCAGCTGTTCACGTCCTTCGGCTACTTCGATCGTCAAGGCGATTTGACAGTCGCCTCCGAGGTGGCGCGCGTGCTGCGTCCGGGCGGGTGCTGGACTCTCGATCTCGCCAACCCAGAACTGTTGCGGCGCGCGCTCGTGCCGAGTTCGACGCGCGAGCACGCGGGTGCGCGCATCGAGGAACGCCGTGCCCTGCTCGAGGGCGGCTCGGTGGTCGAGAAGGAGGTGCGCTGGATCGAGCCCGACGGCGTGGAGGAGCGTTGGACCGAGCGCGTGCGCCTGTGGACGGCCGAGGAGCTGGAGGGCCCGTTGCGCCCCATGGGGCTGCGGCTCGAGCGGCGCCTCGGCGGCTTCGCCGGCGAGCCCTTCGGGCCCGATGCGCCGCGCCAGATCCTCGTTTGGCGCCGCGAATGAGCCGACGAGCGCCCCTTGGCGCGGGCGGCAGGTGAACTCGGGCGGTCGCGTTTCCTATACTGCGCGGCCGCGCGCACCGCATCGGAAGCCGCGCGCATGGAGTCACACGCATGCCCCACAACATCGTCTTCAGCCCGATCGCCGACGAACTGGCCGCCATCGCCCGCGGGATCGCGGACAAGCACGTGCGCCCCGCCGCCGCCAAGCACGACAAGGCGCAGGAGTACAACTTCGAGGCCGCCAAGGCGGTCGCGCAGGCCGGATTGTTCAAGACCTTCATCCCGAAGGAGTACGGCGGCCACGGCGCGGGCATCCTCGCCCTGGCGCGCGTCACAGAGGAACTGGCCAAGGCCGACTCTGGCTTCGGCGTGGCCTTCGCGGTCAACGCGCTCGGCAGCTTCCCGATCCTCGTCGGCGGCACCGAGGCGCAGAAGCAGCGCTGGCTGCCGCAGATCGCGCGCGGCGAGAAGTTCGTCGCGTTCTGCCTGTCGGAGAAGTACGCGGGCTCCGACGCCTCCGGCCTCGCCGTGACGGCGGTCGAGGACGGCGACCACTGGGTCATCAACGGCGAGAAGAAGTGGACGACCAACGGCGGCGTCGCCGACATCTACTCGGTCTTCTGCGTCACCGACCCGACCTCGAAGTCGCGCCGCATCAGCGCCATCGTGGTCGAGAAGGGCACGCCTGGCTTCACGGTCAAGAAGGTCGAGAACAAGATGGGCATCCGCTGCGTGCCCGTGGTCGAGACGCACTTCGACAACGTGCGCGTGCCGAAGTCGAACCTGATCGGCGAGAAGCCCGGCATGGGCTTCAAGCACGCGATGATGACGCTCGACCTCGCGCGTCCCGGCGTCGCGGCGCAGGCGGTCGGCGCGGCGCAAGGCGCCCTCGACCTCGCCAACGTCTACTCGAACCGCCGCGTCCAGTTCGGCGTGCCCATCTCGAACCACCAGATGGTGCAGAAGATGATGGCCGACATGGCGATGAAGACCGAGGCCGCGCGCTGGCTGGTCTACGCTTCGGCCGCCGCCGCCGACGCGCAGGCCGGCAACACGAGCAAGATGGCCGCCATGGCCAAGTGCTTCGCCACCGATGTGGCCATGGAAGTCGCCACCGACGCCGTGCAGGTCTTCGGCGGCTACGGCTTCATGGAGGACTACCCGATCGCGAAGTACTTCCGCGACGCCAAGATCCTCCAGATCTACGAAGGCACCAACCAGATCCAGCGCATGGTCATCGCGCGCAGCCTGATCAAGGACTGCGCCGACCTCGACCACCTGAAGCCCTACATCCCGAGCGAGGTCCAGCAGACCTACCTCAAGGACGTGGCGCCGATCGGGCAGGGCTGAGCGCGGCCCAGGGCCGGGTGCCGACGATGCTGACCTTCCTCGTGCGACAGGCCTTCTCGAGGCCGCTGCGCCTCGCCGCGTTGGCGTCCGGCGTCCGGCAGGCGTCGGCCCTGCGGGCCCATCCGCACGCCACCGTGCGCGCGCTCGGCGCGGCTTGCGGCGAGGCGCTGCAGCGGCGCTTCCGCGCGGAGGATGCGCGCGTGGTCGCGGGCATCGAGGCCTTGCGCGCCCGCGCCTCCGGCTCCACGGAGCGCTTGCGCATCGACGACTACGGAGCAGGCGCGCCCGACTCCACCTTCACGGAGGCGCAGATGTCGGCCGGGCGCGTGGTGGAGCGCACCGTGGGCGAGGCTTGCCGCGCCAGCAAGAAGCCCACGTGGGCCGGATTGTTGTGGCACCTCGTGCGCGAGTTCCAGCCCGAGCGCTGCGTGGAGCTGGGTTGCTGCCTCGGCATCTCGGCCTGCTACCAAGGCCACGCCTTGCGCTTGAACGGCGCGCGCGGCCGCCTGTGGACGCTCGAGGGCGCCCCGATGCTCGCCGACGTCGCGCGTCGCCACATCGGCGAACAGGGCTTGCAGGATCGGGTCGAGGTGGTCGTGGGCAGGTTCCAGGACACCCTGCAAGGCGTGCTGGAGCGCAACGGCCCCATCGACTACGCCTTCATCGACGGCCACCACGACGAGGGGGCGACCCTGCGCTACTTCGAGCAACTGCTGCCGCACCTCGCGCCGCGCGCGTTGCTCGTGTTCGACGACATCGACTGGTCCGACGGCATGCGCCGCGCCTGGGCGCGCCTCGCCGCGGACCCGCGCATCCAACTGTCCATCGATTGCGGCGAGGTCGGCGTGTGCGCCATCGACGCCACGATCAAGGACAAGCTGCGGGTCCAGATCGCCCTGGCCTGAGCGGACGTGGACCCCGTGGGGTGCCGCGCGCCAGCAGTCGTCTCGCAGGCCTCTGGTCCTCCATCTTGAGGGGTGCGAAGCGTCCTCTTCGGCCCTGTCCCTTCCTCGGCGCAAGCCGCTGGCGCGAGGCGACTTGCAACGGATGCCCGCGCGTCGTGGCGCGGGGATGGCGGCGCGTCGCCCACCGGCGAGGCCAGAGTTCGGTCTCGCGGTAGGCTTCATCCATGCCGACGGGTGTCCGCGACGGGAGGCTGGCGCGCTGGTGGGGCGCGGCGTGCGGCGTCGTCGCGTCGGCGGGTCTGGCCGGCGCGCAGGATGCGCTGCTGCAGGCGTGGCATTGGGACTATCCCAAACCGAACTGCCAAGGGCATGCCGGGCCTTCCTTGGCCGCGGCCATGGCGCCGCGTTCGGGCGAGTGGCGCGCGGCCGGGTTCACGCACGTGTGGTTGCCGCCCTTGTCGCAATCCAGCGGCGGCCCGTGCAGCAACGGGTACGACCCGCGCGACTTGTACGACTACGGGCAGATCGGCGGGCGCACCGGGCTCGGCACGGGGGCGGAAGTGCTGCAGTGGCTGCAATCGCTCGCCGCGGCCGGGCTGCGGCCGGTCGCCGACGTCGTCTACAACCATCGCGACGGAGGCGATTGGGAGGACAACCCCGTGGCGCGTGCGTGGGCGATGGGCCAGCCCGCGCTGTGCGCGGGAGGTGCCACGCCCTATCCGGTCAACGGCAAGTTCCGTTGGCGGTTGGCGTTGGGCGGCGCGAGCGGCAACGGCGTCGGCGACTACTACTTCAAGTGGTCCTCGGCCTCCGGCCAGGCCGCGTACCACGCACGCCAGTACAAGCTCTACTTCCGCACGCAAGCCACGCCGCACGATCCCGCCTCGATCGCGGAGAGCGAGCCCAACGGGGGTGCCGATTGCGGGCAGCAACCCAATCGCATCCATCTGGGTCGCGACATCCTCGGCGCGCTGGAGACCGTCGGCGGTTGCAACACGGACGAGTACTGGTTGCGGCTCGAAGCGGGGGACTACGCCGCGGCGGGCGACTGGCTGGAGATCTACGTCGAGGAGCCGGGCGGCGCCGGGACGGGCATCGACCTGCGGCCGTACGGCGCGTGGTCGAGCTCCCGCGGCGCCGACATCGTCGGAGAGCTGGCGGCGCAGACGCGCACCGACTTCCGCTCGATGCCGAGCGGCCTTGGCGCCATGGACCGCGCGAACTTCAAGCCCAACGGGCTGCAGCCGACTTGCCTCGCCGGCGACGAGGACTACCCGTACTTCTACTTCGACGTCGAACAGGCGCAGCCCTCGACCGGACTCGCCTACCGCGACTGGAACGCGTGGCTTTGGAGCGCGCTCGGCATCCGCGGCTGGCGCATGGACGCGGTCAAGCACTACCCCGCGTGGTTCGCGGGGTTGATGCTCGAGGAGCTGCACGCCTCCGGCCGCACGCCGACCCTGGCGGTGGGGGAGCACTACACCTTCGACGCCGTGGCGGTGAAGGGCTGGATCGACGCGGCGAGCGGCGCGATGTCGCCCGCGGCGCGCGCGGCGATCCCGGTGCGGGCCTTCGACTTCGAACTGCGCCAGAGCTTGAAGCGCGCGTGCGACGATCCGGCGCAGGACGCGCGGCAGGTCTTCCAAAGCGGCCTCGTCGATCGCGCCGGGGCCAGCGGCTACAACGCCGTCGCCTTCCTGAACAACCACGACTTCCGCACCAGCGGCGAGCACTTGCTGCAGCGCGCGCACCTTGCCTACGCCTACATCCTGCTCAACAACCGCGTGGGACTGCCGTGCGTGTTCCTCGCCGACTACGACGGCACCGACATCTACGGACCGTCCGCGCCCTTGCCCGGCCTGAAGGTCGAGATCGATCGGCTGCTCGAGCTCCACCGGCTGCACGCCCACGGCGCGAGCGTCGAGTACCTCAACCGGTACGGCACCCCGCGCGCCTCGAGTTGGCTCGAGTCGGGGCCGCAGGACGCGCTGTTCTTCCAGCTGCGCGGCGGGCCTGGCGGCCGCGACATGCTCGTCGCCATCAATTTCGAAGGCGCCAGGCTGCGCGCCAACCACCAGATCGACACGGCCAGCGCTCCGAGCGGGTCGCGCTTCGCGCTCGCCGCCGGGACCGCCAACCACGTCGCGCCCGTGGTCGAGACCAGCCCCGGCGGCCTCGTCGGCTCGGTCTACCTCGACCTGCCGCCTTGGTCCTACGCCGTGTGGGTCGAAGAGCCCGAGCCGCCGACCGCCTACTGCTTCGGCGAGGCCGCTGCCTGCCCGTGCGCCAACGCTGGCGCGCCCGGGCGTGGGTGCGCGAACTCGGCCAACGCTGCGGGGGCGTTGCTCGCGGCTGGCGGCTCGGCCTCCATCGCCGCCGACACGCTCGTGCTGCATGGATCCGGCATGCCCAACAGCGCCGCGCTGTACTTCCAAGGCACGACGACCATCGCCTCCGGCGCCGGCACGCCGTTCGGCGACGGACTGCGCTGCGCCGGAGGATCGGTGCTGCGCCTCGGCACGCGCGTGAACCGGTCCGGCGCCTCGTCCTACCCCGCGGTTGGCGAACTCGCCGTGTCGCGGCGCGGCGCCGTCCTCGCTCCAGGACTGCGTCACTACCAAGTCTGGTACCGCAACGCCGCCGCGTACTGCACGCCCAGCACCTACAACCTATCGAACGGTTTGTCGGTGCCGTGGGCGCCTTGATGCTGTCCGCGCCGCGCCGGTCGCGATTCGCGAGGCCGCGCGTGGTCGCGGTCTCCTTGTCCCGCCTACCTTGTCGCGGTCGACGAGGTGGCGCGGTTCCAACACCCGCCGTCGCGTCGCCGCGCACCGCGGAGGTGGCGAAACCGGCAGACGCAGCGGTTTGAGAGACCGCGCATTGAGGGTTCGAATCCCTCTCTCCGCACCAAACACGCCATGTCGTCGTGGTCCGAGCCCAGGCTCGCGCCGCGCTTCGCGGCGATCCGCGGAAGTGACGTAATCGGCAATCGTGCGAGTCTCAGAAACTCGATTTGAGGGTTCGACTCCCTCCTTCCGCACCACCCAACGCCACGCGAGGAAACGCCTCCGGCGAATGAGTGCCAGGCACCGAAGTGCCGGCGCCGATTCCGACCTCCCCGGCCGCCGCGGAAATTCCGGAATTGGGCATGAGGGCCGAGAGGGGTGGTGCGCTTTGCGGGGTGCACACGTACCCGGCCCGTGGCGCACAGCCCATGTCGCGGCCGTGCGCGTTGGCCGCAATCCAATAGACACTCGCCATCCATGCAACCCATCGTCCATCTCGTCAGCGGAACCGCTCGCCAAGGTCGTGGCGCGGTCTCCATCGGCCGCTTCGTCGCCAGCGCCCTCGTCTTCGCATCGAGCCTCCAACTCGCCGTCGCGGCCCAGGTACAGCACGTTTCCCCGCGCGCCGCGCCCATGCCGCGTGTGGACGCCAAGCTCGACCCGGCGCTCCTCGAGGACGCCGAGCAGTTGGCCGCCAACGGCTTCGTCCGCGAACCCGCCCGCATCCGCTCGAACATGCGCGTCGTGGTCGAGCTGGCGCGCGACGCCGAGGACGTCGACTTCGAGGCGACGACTCGCGGCGACCTGCTGGCCGAGATCCAATACCGCACCGCGCTGCGCCAGGAGGTCTTCCAGGGCCGCGTGGAAGGCACGCTGACGCCGCGCGAGCGCCAAGGCTGGAACCTCCTGTTCCCGATCGACCTGCAGTACATGGTCGCGGGCGAGGTCGACGACCTCGAGACGCTGCGTGCCATCGCCGCGCTCGACGACGTGCGCTACGTGTGGCGGGACAACCCGCTCGAGATGCACGACTACGAAGGCACCACGCTGACGGGTTCCGCGGCCGCGGCCGCCAGCGGCTGGACCGGCGCCGGCGTCGGCGTGGCCGTCATCGACACGCAGTTCGACCTCTTGCACCCGGAGCTCGGCGGTTCGACGACGCTGCCCAACGCCGTGGTCAAGGCGGGCGCCAACTACTCCGGCACGCCCGCCGCCGGCATCCACAGCCAGACGTGGGACAACTGCTACCACGGCACCGGCGTGGCCTCGATCGTGCGCAGGTACGCGCCGGGCGCGCACATCTACGCCTTGCCCGTCTTCCCGGACGCCTACGACAGCAACCTCGCCAACGCGATCAACTGGTGCGTGGCCAACAGGAACGGCGCGAACGGCGGAGCGCCGATCCGCATCATCAACATGTCGCTGGGCGCTGGCCTCACCGCCACGCCGACCACCGACGGGGTGGTGCACGTCGCGTGCGGCAACGCGCGGGCCAACGGGATCCTGTGCATCGCGTCCGCCGGCAACTACGGGTGGACGAACGCGCTCAATGCCTGGCCCGCCGGCTCGACCAACGTGATCTCGGTCGGCTCGACCTGGGACGCCACCAACGCTCCCTTCAGCTCGACCATGTGCAGCGACCCGAGCCGCGTCGTGGACGAGCGCACGTGCTACAGCAACACCGCGTCGTTCCTGTCGATCTACGCCCCCAGCGAGCAGGTGATCTGCGCCCGCTGCACCGGTGGCACGTTCGCCCTCGGAGGGACATCTTCGGCGTCTCCGGCGCTGGCGGGGATCACGGCGCAATTGCTGCAGGCGCGTCCGCACCTGCTCGGCGACATGCAGGGCGTCATCGACCTGTATCGCGCCACCGGCGTCGCGGTGCTCGGTGACACCGGCAAGCGTCGCGTGAACCTGACGGCTGCCCTGCAGCAGAGCCTGACCTCGACGCGCACCTTGTGGGCGACGAGCGTGCCGGAGACGAGCGGCACCGAGATCCCCTGGGCCAACGAAAGCTGGGCCGGTGGCACGGAGACGTGCAACGACTGCAACACGGCGGCCTGCCAGTACTCGACCAACTCGACGAACGGCAACACGACGCCCCTGCGCGCGGCGGACTTCCAGGCGTTCACCCTGCCGGCCGGCCAGCGCATCACCAACGTCAAGGTCGAGGTGTCGGCCCGCTACAACGCCAACACGACGGCCAACATCGGGTTCCGCGCGTTCGCTCCCGCCCATGGCCTCAACAGCAACTGGCGCAACTCGCCTTCGTTCAGCAGCGGCACGCTGTGCGCTCCGCGGCTGGGCTCGACCGGCGACATCACCTCGCTGTCGACCAACTGGACGGCGGCGATGATCAACGACCTGCAGTTCGAGGTGCGCCGGCAGGCGAGCCTGAGCAACAACACGCTGCGCGTGGTCTCGATGCGCCTGATCGTCACGACGTCGCTCTGACGGCGGCGATGGCGCCAATGCGTCCGGCCGGTCCTGCGCGCGTCGCCGGGCCGGCCGGCGCCGTTTCGCG
>JBEBCR010000401.1:0-3067 GCA_041157565.1 Planctomycetota bacterium
TGCTGGCCCAGCACCTCGAGGACCACCATCCCGACCACGCCTGCACCGGCCGCATCGCCCGCGAGGCCTGGTACCTGGCCGGTCTCGCGCGCCTCGCCGAGCAGACCGGCGGGGGAGCAGCGCACCGCCCGCGGCGCTTCTACCACTACATGAGCCACGTGCCCTTCGACCCGACGTTCGTCGTCGACATCGGCTCCGTCTGGGAACGCAAGCGCGAACTCGTGGCCTGCTACGAGAGCCAGCTCAAGCCGCAAGGCGCGGGCGACGACGGCCGCCACTTCCTCTACGGTTCGGACATCCAGCAGCGCATGGAGACCCGGGCCCGCTTCTACGGCGAGCGCATCGCCGCCCGCCACGGAGAACCGCTGCTCGCCACCGGCCCGCTGCCCTGCTTCGACCCGCTGCTGGGCTGACCTCCCCCCCGGAGAAAGAGATCATGCAATCGCTGCCAGGCAGGGACCTGCGTACGACGATCGCCCTTTGGCACGTGGGCCATCTGTCTTC
The DNA here is from genome assembly GCA_041157565.1 of Planctomycetota bacterium. GTDB lineage: Bacteria > Planctomycetota > UBA1135 > UBA1135 > SXXH01. The sequence goes on from JBEBCR010000401.1 coordinate 505, forward strand.
CTGGGACCTGCCGCCCATCGCCGAGCTCCTGTTGCACGACCACGAGAGCCCGAACCTGGTCCTCCTCGCCATGGAAGACGGCAAGAGCCCGGGACTCCACGAGCTCTTCGAAAGGTGCTTGAGGGACATCGGCGAGCCTGCGATGGAGGCCGAGGAGCTGGAACGCCTCGTGCTCTGGCACTACGGGCGCGAGTTGGCCAGCGGGCGGCCGGATACTTGGGCGCTGATGGACAAGGCCTTCCGTTTCTGCGAGGACAGACCGATGCGAACCGCCGAGTCAAAAGAGCTGGCGGGCCTGATCGAGTCCTACCAGCACAGTCTCTGGGTGCTTGAAGGCTTGTCCGATCCCCCGGCGGCGGCTCTGGAGGAGCAGCGCCTCAAGACGGTGAAGGCTTTCGGCGAATGGGAGGCCAGCAAGAGGATCTGACTCGTCGGTTGAACCGCCATTGAGAAATACCCGCCGCTGACCGGGCAAGGTCGCGCTGCAGGGCCACGAGCGCAGACCGCGTCCACGCCGACGGAAAAGTAGCCGGGAGCCTCCGCGGCAGAAGTCGCGGGCGCTGCTAGAATCCGGGCCGACACCATGCGCCGCATCGCGATCATCAACCAGAAGGGCGGCGTCGGCAAGACGACCACCACCTCCAACCTCGGCGCCGCCTTGGCGCTGCAAGGACGGCGCGTCGTCGTCGTCGACATGGACGCGCAGGCCAACCTGACGCTCGCGCTCGGCGTCGAGCCCGATCCGGCCAAGCGCAGCAGCTACAGCGTGCTCGTCGGCGCGGCGCGCTTCGGCGAAGCCCTCGTCGACACCTCCGTCCCGGGGCTGCGCCTCCTGCCGGCCAACATCGACCTCTCGGGCGCCGAGCTCGAACTGGCCAGCGCCATGGGCCGCGAGTTCGTCCTGCGCGACGCGCTCGTCGAATGGAACGAGGCCGAGAAGGCGCGGACCGGGCGCGACGCGGCCGACTACGTGCTGTTCGACTGCCCACCGAGCCTCGGGCTGCTCGCCATCAACTCGCTCTCGGCCGCGAACGAGGTGCTCATCACGCTGCAGACCGAGTTCCTCGCGCTGCAAGGCATGAGCAAGCTCGTCGAAGTCGTCCAGCTGCTCAAGAAGCGCCTCAACCCCGAACTCCAGGTGGTCGGCATCCTTCCCTGCATGTACGACTCGCGCAAGCGATTGGCGCGCGAGGTGCTGGGCGAGATCCGCTCCTACTTCAAGGGCCAGGTGCTGCCCGTCAGCATCCGCAGCAACGTCAAGCTGGCCGAGGCTCCGTCCTACGGGAAGACGATCTTCAACTACGCGCCGGACTCGAGCGGGGCGCAGGACTACATGGACGTCGCGCGCGTCCTCGTCGAGCTCGAGGCGCGCTTCACGGACATGCGTGGCCTGCCCGCCTTCGACGCGCAGAAGAAGGCGCCGCTGGACGCCGAAGAACTCGCCCGCCGCGAGGCCGCCAAGGCGCGCCGCCCGCCGCCGCCGCGCCGCCAACCGGCGCCGAGGAAGGCCGAAACCGCGGCCAAGGCGACCACCAAGCCCGCGGCGCAGGGCGAACTCAAGCCTGCGCCCAAGCCCGCGACCGTTCCGGCCCTCGAAGCGGCGCGCGGCGCGACGACGACGCCCGCCACGGCGCCGAACCCCGCCAGCCCGTTGGCGGCGGCGAAGCCCGCGCCCGCCCTGCCGCCGAGCGCGGCCCTGTCCAATCCCCTTGACATGCCCGAGCTGCCGCCGGACGCCTTCGCCATCCTCTCGTCGCTCTCCGACGGGCCTTGACCGCGCGTCGCGCCGCGCGGCGCGACCTCGCCATGACCAGCACGCCCACCACCACAGCCGCCCGCGCCACAGCGCCGCTCAAGGTGGGCATCCTGTGCCACCCGACCTACGGTGGATCGGGCGTGCTAGCCAGCGAGCTGGCGCTGACGCTCGCCGAGCGCGGGCATCAGGTGCACCTGTTCAGCTACGACGCGCCGCCGCGCCTGGCGCGCTCGAGCGGCCCGGTGCAGATGCACGTGGCACAGGGCTTGCCCTACCCGTTGTTCGCCTCGACGCCGCACGACCTGGCGCTGGTCAGCGCCATCCTCGACCAGCACCGCGCCGAAGGGCTCGACATCCTCCACGCGCACTACGCGCTGCCGCACGCGGTGACGGGCTATCTGGCGCGCCAGGCCGCGCTGGCCGACACCAAGCGGCGCGCGCCCAAGCTCGTGACCACCCTCCACGGCACGGACATCACGCTGGTCGGCAGCGACCCGTCCTACGCGCCGTTGACGCAGTTCGTCCTGGAGCAGAGCGACTGCGTCACCGCCGTCAGCGAGAACCTGGCGCGTCGCACGCGCGAGCAGTTCTGCCGCGACTTCGGCTCGCGCGCCTGCCGCATCGACGTCGTGCGCAACTTCGTCGACACGGAGGTGTTCCGTCCCGCCGCCGCGCCGCACGAAGGACCGCCCACGGTGGTGCACGTCTCGAACTTCCGTCCGATCAAGCGCGTGCCCTGGCTCGTGCGCGCCTTCGCGCGCGCCTCCGAGGGCCTCGACGCGCGGCTCGTGCTGGTTGGCGACGGTC
>JBEBCR010000402.1:0-2869 GCA_041157565.1 Planctomycetota bacterium
GCGCGAATCACTACACTCGCGCGCATGTCCAAGCCGCGTCCGGCCAACTACTGGGAGTACATCCGCGTCGACGACCTGCTCGCGCTGCAAGGCGGGCTGGAGCGCGACGAGGCGCGGCTGAAGAACGACGAAGTGCTGTTCATCGTCGTGCACCAGGTCTACGAGCTGTGGTTCAAGCTCGTCCTGCGCGAGCTGCGCCAGGCGCGCGAGTTGTTCCGCCAGCCGCGCGTGGCCGAGCAGGAGCTGTCCGGCGCGGTGCGCAGCCTCAAGCGCGCCACCGCCGTGTTCCGCGCCAGCCTGCCGCACTGGGAAGTGATGGAGACGCTGACGACGCGCGAGTTCCTCGCCTTCCGCGACAAGCTCTTCCCCGCCAGCGGCTTCCAGAGCGCCCAGCTGCGCCAGATCGAGATCGTGATGGGCCTGTCGGAGTCCGATCGCATCGGGCTGGGCGCGTCGGGCGAGCAGGGCTACCTCGCGGCGCTGCGCGCGCACGATGGCGGCGAGTCGAGCGCGCTGCACGCCGTGCAGAGGGAGCTGGAGGGCGGGGCCAGCCTCAAGGAGGCGGTCGAGGAGTGGCTGTTCCGCACGCCCATCGACGGCGTCGACGACAAGCATCCCCGGACCGGCGCCGCCTTGGACGCGTTCCTGTCGTCGTTCCTTGCGGCGCACGCCGTCGAAGGCGGACGCACTTGCGAGCTCGCCTGCGCCGCCGCGTACACCGAGGAGGAGCGCGTCGCCCTGCGCGGCCGCTACGCCAAGGAACAAGACTCCGTGCGCGCCTTCTTCCAGCCGTCGGAAGCCGAAGGCGGAGCGCGCCGGCGCCGCATCCGCGCCGCGATCCTGTTCATCGAGTCGTACCGCGAGCTGCCGCTCTTGACCTGGCCGCGCGAGGTGATCGACGCCCTCGTAGAGCTCGAGCAGTTGTTCGTCATCTTCCGCCAGCGCCACGCGCGCATGGTCGAGCGCATGATCGGTCGCCGCACCGGCACCGGCGGGAGCGCCGGCGTCGACTACCTCGACCACACGGCGCTCAAGTACCGCGTCTTCCGCGACCTGTGGGCCGTGCGCAGCCTCCAAGTGCGCAAGGAGGCCCTCCCGAGCCTCTCGAACGCCGCCTTCTACGAGTTCAGGAACGGCTGAGGGCGGGGTAGGCGGGCCGCCCGCGCCGGGTTCGAGGCGGCTTGGTCCAAACCAGCGAGCCGCCTCGTGCGTACCATCTCCCGCATGCGCATCCTCGCCACCCTCGCCTTGCTGTGCGGCCTCGCCGCGTGCCAGCAGGGCGCCTCCGAGTCCTCCGCCGGCGCCTCCACCGAGCGCGCCGCGACCGCCCCCGAGCCGGCCGCCGCGCTCGGCGGCCAACCAACTCCCCAACCCGCCACCGACAAGCCCGCCCCAGCCATGGCCATCGCCACCTTCGCCAACGGTTGCTTCTGGTGCACCGAAGCCGTCTTCGAACAGCTGCGCGGCGTCACGAAGGTCGTCAGCGGCTACATCGGCGGCGCGGTCGACAACCCCACGTACAAGGAGGTCTGCAACGGCACCACCGGACACGCCGAGGCGCTGCAGGTCGAGTACGACCCGGCGCAGATCGACTACGCGACGCTGCTCGAGGTGTTCTGGAAGACGCACGATCCCACGACGCTCAATCGCCAAGGCAACGACGTGGGCACGCAGTACCGCTCGGGCATCTTCTTCCACGACGCCGAACAAGAACGCTTGGCGCGCGAGTACAAGGCCAAGCTCGACGCCTCCGGCGCCTTCGACGACCCCATCGTGACGGAGATCACGCCCGCCTCGAAGTTCTGGCCGGCCGAGGACTACCACCAGGGCTACTACCGCGCGAATCCCGGGCAGGGTTATTGCCGCGTCGTCATCGCGCCCAAGGTCGAAAAGTTCCGCAAGGTCTTCGCCGACAAGCTCAAGAACTGAGCTCGATTCGCCGGCCTCGGCACTGCATCTCGCCCCACGACCACCTTGGCGGTGGAGGCGTGGCGAGTCGCCCCGATGCTCGGGGTGGGGCAGCGGCGATCCGCGACTTGCGCCGCCGTTGATGCTCGCCGTCGAGCCGTCGCCTCGGACGCCACCTGCATGGGCCGTGTCGGGGTCGAAGGTGACGCCCTTGCGCGTCCCATCGGCGGAAGTTCACGCGCGCTTCGCAACTGGCTGCGGCATCGGGGCGTTCGCGAGCGCGCGACCATCCGCCCGCGTGCTCGTCGAGGTCCAAGTCGCTCCAGCACGCCGGCTCGCTCGTCGGAGTGGTCAAGGCCACGCTGGCGGTGTTCGGGGGCGCACCGTCGCAGCCTGCCTTGGGCGCCGCCGGATTCGCAGCGGCCATCGACGCGTTGGCGCTCCACCGGCCGGGATCTCGCACGTCGACGAAGCACGATCCCTTGGCCACGACGGCCTCGCCACCGACGTAGGCGCCGATGGATGGGTTCGAGCGCTGCGCATCGCCTCGAAAGGCGACGATTTCCACGGCGTGAGCGCCGAAGCCACGGGGGTCGCGGAGTTCCACGCCGCACTCGCTGCGTGTGGTCCAGTCGCCTGGAGCTTGCGCGATGAGTTCATCCACGCCCAACAGGACTTGGGCCGCGTCGACCGGCACATCGGACGCGACGACTGCCTGCTCGTTCGATGCGAGGCTCTTGGAGGAGGGTGCGTTCCGGCACCCGACGAGCGCGGACGCGAGTGTCGCGACAGACAGGACGAAGGTCCCTGTGGGAACAGGTGCAGCGGCGGCGACCCGTAGAGGCCGCACCGGGAAAGGCCGGTGCCGCACGACGAGTGGGGATGGGACGCGCGGAGATGGGGCCCAAGCCGACCACGACAGGCCAGTGCGCCATCTCCGACCTTCCAAGCCCATGGGTTG
>JBEBCR010000403.1:0-3650 GCA_041157565.1 Planctomycetota bacterium
AGGTGGTGTGGAACAACTTCCTCGTCAAGCCCGAGCAGCTCGTGCAGTACGTCGACGCCTTCGACAGCCCGCAGGTCGGCGCCTACTTCGACGCCTCCAACATGCTCAAGTACGGCGTGTCCTCCGCGGATTGGATCCGCGCGCTGGGCAAGCGCATGCTCAAGCTCGACTTCAAGGGCTATTCGCTGAAGAACGGCTGGTGCGAGATCGGCGAAGGCGACGAGGACTGGCCGAGCGTGCTCGAGGCCTGCCACGAGGTGGGCTACTTCGGCTGGGCCACCGCCGAAGTCGGCGGCGGCGGCAAGGAGCACCTCATGAAGGTCAAGGCGCGCATGGATCGCGTGCTGGCCACCTGAGCCTCGCCCAGCATGGCACTCGAGGTCGTCGGCGTGGGCAAGGGCTTTGGGGGACGCGTCGTCCTCGACGGCGTCTCCTTGTCCCTGCCGCGCGGCGAGATCTACGGCTTCCTCGGCCACAACGGATCCGGCAAGACGACGCTCATGCGCATCGTGCTGGGGCTGCATCGCGCCGACCGCGGTCGCGTGCTCGTCGACGGCGTCGACGCCTTCGCGCAGCCGGAGGAGGCGCGCGCGCGCATCGCCGGACTGGTCGAGATCCCCGGAGCCTGGGAGCGCCTGACCGCGCGCGAGAACCTGGTCGAGCTGGGGCGCCTGCAGGGCATGGACCTCGCCAAGGCGCGCGCCGAGGCCGAGCGCGTGCTGCGCGATGTGGGCCTGGACTACGCGGCCGATCGCCACGCGGGCTCGTTCAGCCAAGGCATGCGCCAGCGACTCGGCATCGGCGCCGCGCTGCTCGGCGAGCCGCGCTACCTGCTGCTCGACGAGCCCTTCAACGGGCTCGACCCCGAGAGCCTCGCGCACATGCGCGAACTGCTGCAAGGCCTGGCGGCCAAGGGCGTGGGCATCCTCCTCTCGTCGCACCAGTTGGCCGAGATCGCGCCGCTGACGACGCGCATCGGCGTGCTCAAGCAGGGGCGCATGATCGTCGAAGGCGGCACGCACGACCTGCTCGAGTCCGGCCCGCGCGTCCTGCGCGTCGAGGGCGCCGACGACAAGGCCGCGCGCGCCTGCGCGGCGCGGGGTTGGAAGGCCACGTCCACGCCGCGCGGACTGGTGCTCCCCGAGGCGCCGCGAGGAGACGAGGTGGCGCGCGCGCTGCTCGATGCGCAGGCCCCCTTCACCAGCATCTCGCGCGTCGAGCGCAGCCTCGAGGACATCTACCTCGCCGCCACGCGCGGGGAGATGGTGCTGCCGGCGCCGGCGCCATCCCAATCCGAGGCCCCCGCGGCGCCGATCGCCCCGGGCGGGCCTTGGTTGCGCGCCTTCGGGCACGAATGGCGGAGGCTGGCGCACACGCGGGCCCTGCCGTGGATCCTGCTGTTGCCCAGCCTGCTCGGATTGGCGCGCTTGTGGCTGCGCTGGAGCGAAGGACGCGCGGAAGCCGCCAAGGTCGAGGCTGGCGAGCTGGCCACCGCGAGCGGCGTCAACGGGTTCGAGCTCGTGGCGTGGGGGATGCTCACGGCGCTGCCGGTGCTGGCGCTGCTCGGCGCGGGCGTCGCCAGCCAGTCGATCGCCGGCGAGTTGTCGCGCCACACGCTGCGCAACGTGCTGCTGCGGCCCTTGACGCGCGCGCAGCTCGTGTTCGGCAAGCTCGCCGCCTGCCTCGCCGCCTTGACGTGCAGCTACGCGCTCCTCGCCGCCTGCCTGCACGCGGCGGCGTGGGGCACGAGCGGCTTCGGCGACGCCGTCGAGATCCTGCCGAACGGACAGCCGTTCGTGATGACCGCCGCTTCTGAACTCGTCGGCGACCTCGCGCGCGCCTGGTGGGCGCCCGTGCCCGCCTTGTTCGCGGCGTTGGGGCTGGGCTTCCTCGCCGGCTCGCTGGTGAAGAGCGCCGCGGCCGCGCTCGGAACGGCGCTCGGCTTCCTGCTGCTGTCGGACCTCGGTCGCGTGCTGACCCGCGGCTTCGACCTCGACGGCGTGCTGCCCTCCGACCACATGCCCTCGCCGCTCGGGGATTCCTCCTACCCGCGCGCCTTCCTCGACCTGGCGCAGGGCATCTCGAACGTGGAAGTGCCTTCCCCCGGAACCGGCGCGCTCGTCGGCCTCTTGTGGCTCGTCGCCAGCGCCTCCGCCTCCCTGGTCCTCGTGCGCCGCAAGGCCGTGCCATGAACTCCTCGTCTCTGCTCCGCTGGTCCACGATCGCCAGCCTCCTCCTGTGCGCGTCCTGCAAGTCCGGACTCGTGGACCAGCAGGTCCCGCTGCGCAGCTGGGAGGAGCCGCCGGAGGCCATGCGCGAGCCGCAGGACGAACAGGAGCGCCGCGCCCTGCCCACGGGCTCGTTCAGCGGCATCCGGGTCAAGTCGATCCGCTCAAGCCTCGACGAGGAGCCCGAGCCCGGCTTGGAGGTCGCCGACGTGGTGGAGAACTCGCCCGCGGCGGCGGCGGGCGTCCTAGTCGGCGACATCCTGCTGCGGGCCAAGGTCGGTGGCGCGACGCGCGGGCTGGACGCCCCTTCCGATTGGCGCGCGCTGGAGCTCGAGGTCGCGCCCGGCGTCGAGGTCGAACTGGCGCGCGAGCGCGCCGGTGTCGAGCTGCGGAGCGTCCTCGTGTTCGTGGCGCGGATCGCTCCCGCCGCGCGCGAGGACGCCGCCCGATTCCGCGAGGAGGACAAGCTCGGACTCGTGCTGCGCGGCGCGACCGAAGTCGAGGCGCGCGCGGCTGGACTGCCACCGGGAGCGGGCGTGGTCCTCGTCGGCATGGCGACGACCAGCCCGTGGCGCGCCCTCCCCGACGCGCCGCGCTACGGCGAGCTGATCACGGCGCTCGACGGCACCACCATCGACGATCCCGCGCGATTCCTGGCGCTGGTGCGCGCCAAGGATCCCGCGGACGAACTGAAGGTCGATTGGCGGCGGGGCGGCACGACCGTCTCCAAGGAGCTGCCCCTGTCGCGTCGCGCGCGGGAGATGAAGCGCGTCGCGCTCCAACCGCTGTTCGCGTGGAAGCGCGAAGGCGAGCGCCAGTCCCTCTCGTTGCTCCTCGGCGCGTTCGCGTGGGAGCGCGGCTCCGCGCTGTGGAAGCTGACCATCTTGTGGTCCTTCGACCTGCAAGGTGGCGACGCCGATCGACTCGAGGAGGTCCGGTGATCCTCGCCGCCCTGGTGGCGACGCTGGAATTCGGCGCCACGACCGCGCTGCCGCTCAAGGAGCCGCTGCGCATCGCCGAGGCGCTGCTCGTCGACGTCGACGGCGACGGCGTGAACGACGTCGTGCTGGCGGGCCAAGGCGACGAGCCGCGCATCGAGGTCTGGCCGCGACGCGGCGGCCAGCGCCCTTGGACCGAGCCGGACGCGCGCCTCTCGAGCGTCGTGTCCGACGACGCCATCGCCTTCGCCTTCCTCAGGACCGGCGCCAAGACGCGCGGCTTGCACGTGTTCACGCCGCGGGCGATGTACCGGCACGATCCGGACGCGCAAGACGAGAGCCGGCGCTTCGTGCGCGAACTCGACGTGGAGTTGCTGTGGCCGGTGGCCGACCCGACCGGACCATTCCACTTGCAGGCCTTCGTGCACGACCTCGACGGCGACGGGACCGACGAGATGGTGCTGCCGGAGTCGGGCGGCTACCG
>JBEBCR010000404.1:0-3654 GCA_041157565.1 Planctomycetota bacterium
GCCTCGCGCAGCGCGCCCGGCAGCAACTCGGCCAGGTGATCGAGCGCGCGGCCGCGGTGGGAGACGGCGTCCTTCTCCTCGGGCTCCAGTTCGGCGAAGCCGCGGCCGGACTGGGGCAGGCCGGGTTCGGCGAACTCGAACAAGGGGTCGTAGCCGAAGTCGCGCTCGCCGCGCGGGGCGCGCAGGATGCGGCCGCGCGCCTCGCCGCGCGCCACGAGGGCGATGGCGCCGTCGGGGCGCGCCAGCGCCAGCACGCACACGAAGCGCGCGCCGCGCCGCTCGTCGGGCACGTCGGCGAGCTCCCGCAGCAGCCTGGCGTTGTTGGCGGCGTCGTCGCCGTGCCGGCCGGCCCAGCGCGCCGAGAGCACGCCCGGCGCGCCGCCCAAGGCGTCGACCTCGAGCCCGGAGTCGTCGGCCAGCGCCCACATGCCGCGCGCGCGCGCCGCCTCGCGCGCCTTCTTCCGGGCGTTGCCTTCGAAGTCCGGCGCGTCCTCGACGGTGTCGGGGATGCCGCCCACGTCCGCGGGCACGACCAGCTGCAGCCCCAGGTGCTCGAGGCGCCGGCGCAGCTCGGCCAGCTTCTTCTTGTTGCCGGAGGCGACCAGCAGGGGCGGCGGGATGGGCTGCTCCATGTCAAAAATATTGGACAAAAGCGCCTCAGATGCCCAAGGCGGCCTTCTGCGCGGCGAACACGGCCTGGCACCCGGCCACGCCGGCCGAGAGCATCCCCTCGAGCTCGTCCTTCGAGAACGGCGCGCCCTCCGCGGCGCCCTGCACCTCGACGAAGCGCCCGTCGCCGGTCATGACGAGGTTCATGTCCGTCTCCGCCTTCGAATCCTCCGCGTAGCACAGGTCGCACAGCACCTGGCCCTCGACCACGCCCACCGACACGGCGGCGAGGCCGGTCTTGAGCGGGAAGGCGCGCAGCAGGCGCTTCCGGTCCATGTGCGAGAACAAGTCGTGCAGCGCCACCCACGCGCCGCTGATGGCGCAGGTGCGCGTGCCGCCGTCGGCCTGCAGCACGTCGCAGTCGACCCAGATCGTGCGCTCGCCGACCACGGACAAGTCGACCACCGCGCGCAGCGAGCGTCCAACGAGGCGCTGGATCTCCACGCTGCGTCCGTCGGGCGCGGCCTTGTCGCGCGGCTTGCGCGTGTCGGTCGAGCTCGGGAGCATGGCGTACTCGGCCGTCAGCCAGCCCTTGCCGCGGCCTTGCAGGAAGGAAGGCACGCCGTCGACCGCGAGCGCGGTGCACAGGACGCGCGTCTGGCCGAAGCACGCCAGCACCGAGCCGGGGGCCTTGCTGGTGAAGCCGCGCTCGAAGCGCATGGGTCGCATCTCGGCCGGGGCGCGGCCATCGTGTCGTTGCATGCGCGTCGTGCTCCTCTCCTGGTCCGCGCACTGTAGCGGCGCGGCGCGCCCGATGCTCGACGCATCCGGCCGCGCGGCGTCGCGGCCGCCTCAGGCCTCGCGCAGCGAACTCGTCGTCTCGAGCGGGATCCAGCGCTCGCCGCCCTCGTCGGGGACGAGGCGCAGCCCGCGCTCGAGCTCGATCGCGGCGAGGCGTCCGCGCGCGCCATCGACGACCACCGCGCGGTCGGCGAGGCGCAGGGCGGCCAGGAACTCGGCGGCCAAGCCCGCTGGATCGGCCTCGATCTGGCGCACGCGGCGCGGCAAGGCCGCGAGCAGCGCGGCCTCGACCGCGCCCTTGTCGGCCCCGCAACCGAGCAGCGCCAGGCTGGTCGCGGGTCGTTCGGCGAGGAGTTCGGCGGGGAACTCGGCCATGGACACGTCGATGCCGACGCCGACGACGTAGTGCGGCGCGCGCGGATCGAGTCCGCGCGTCTCGACCAGCACTCCGGCGAGCTTGGCGCCGCGCGCGTCGACGACGTCGTTGGGCCACTTGAGCCGGCACTGGTCGCAGCCGACCGCGCGCGTCGCGTCCAGCGCCGCGAGTCCGGCGGCGATGGTCAGCGCGGCGCCCGACAGCGGACGCGGCGGCAGCAGGACGAGCGAGAGCCACACGCCGCCGCCGCGCGGGCTGTGCCAGCGCGCGCCGCGTCGGCCGCGCCCGCGCGTCTGCGCCTCGGCCACGTGCGCGTCCAGGTGGCGCGCCTCGCCGGCGGCGAGGCTGGCGAAGGCGCGCTCGCTGGTCGAATCGACCTCGCCGTGGCGGACGATGCGCATGCGCGCAGGATGCACCAGCGCGCGCGCGGACGCTACGATCTGCCGCATGCAAGGCTCCGCCGCACCCGCGCAGAGCGCCGCGTTCGAGGCTCCGCTCGAGGCCGCGCTGAAGAACGTGAAGGACCAGGGCGTGGGCCCCGGCACGCTGGCGGAGGTCGGCATGCCCGAGCCGTACCTGCGCCGAGTGGCCGAGCACGTCATGCGCGCCTCGTTCGAGGACAACTTCCGCATCGTGGTCGACGAAGCGCACGCTGCGCCGACGCACGCGGCGCCGGCTCCCGCGCCCGCCGCGCCGCCCGACGCGGCCGCGGGCGGGTCCTCCGCCATGTGGGCCGTGCTCGTCGCCGTCCTGCTGCTCGCCGCCGCCGGCGCGCTCCTCCTGCGGAGGAAGGCGTGATGCGCCAGCAGCGATCGATCCAAGTGGGCGCGACGCTCGCGCTCGCCACATGCTTCGCGCCGTCCGCGCACGCGCTGTCGGTCGCGCCGCAGGACTCCGGCGTGGTCGCCTCCGCCGGCATCGTCGGCGTCGAACGCCCGGCCTTGCCGACGGGGCTCGCCGAGTACTTCCTCGCGCAGGAGGAGGAGCGGCCGCACCTGCGCAACTACCGCGCGCTCGATCCCCTGATGGGCGATCCGCGCGCCCCGAGCTTCGACGCGGCCGAGGCGGCGGCTGCGCGAGTCGTGCACCAGCGCCTCGGCGTCGACGGCTTGCTGCCCACGGCCGCGCGCGCCCTGCACGCGCTCGGCGGGGCGTCGGTGCCGGTCGAGGAGCTCGAGCGGCGCCTCGCCCGCGTCGGCGTGCCGGTCGACCTCGTGGCGCGCACCACGCCGCAGGGCACGTTGGTCGAGATCCGCTCGCGGCTCGTCGCCGGAGAAGCGCTCGACGCCCTGTGCGCCGACCTCGCCGCGCGGCCGCTGGCCTGGGTGCCGACGATCCCGGGCTTCGTGCTGGCCTCCGAGTCGGGCGAGCTGCCGCTCGAGCGCGTGCGCGTGCAGCTGACGCGCGACACCGACTTCGAAGGCGTCGGCGATGGCGGGGCGCTCGACCTGGTGCGCAGCCTCGCCGAGGTGCTCCCAGACCTCGAGTTCGTGGTGCACGCCAAGGACGAGCACTGCGCCGGGTTGGCGCAGGAGTTCGCCGCCTGGCCCGCGACGCGACGCGAGCGCTTCGTGCTGTTCCCGCAGGCGCGCACCGTGTCGCAGTGGGCGCAGGACGCGCTGGAGTACGGCTTCGCGCCCGATGCGCACGACCCGGATGGCCGCGAGGGCTGGTTGCTGGCTCCGCGCTACGCCTCGCGCGGCGAGGAACTCGGCACGCTGGCGCCGGGCGACGAGCTCGCCAGCGAGACCTACGCGGCCGCGGGGGCGCGCCTGGCGCGCTCGCCGCTCGTCTTCCAAGGCGGCAACGTGCTGTGCGCCCTCGATCCGAAGACCGGGGTGCGCTGGCTGCTCATGGGCGAGGCCGAA
>JBEBCR010000405.1:0-10406 GCA_041157565.1 Planctomycetota bacterium
TGCGGCGCCTGCTCGGGCCGCGCGCCAGCGGCGAGGACGTGCTGCTGCTCAAGTTCTGGGGCCTCGGCAGCATCCAACTGCTCGTCCCCGCCGTGGCGGCGCTGCGGCGGCGCCACCCCCGCGCGAGGCTGGTCTTCGTCACGCTGCAGGAGAACGCCGCGTTCGCGCGGGCGCTGGGCGCCTTCGACGAGGTGCGCACGCTCGACGTGCGCGCGCCGTCGAGCCTGGCCGGATGGCTGCGCATCGGCTGGCGCATCGCGCGACTCGTGCGCGAGCTGCGCGCGGCGCGCTTCGCGGCCGTCTACGACTTCGAGTTCTTCACGCGCTTCTCGGCCTTCGTGGCCTTCCTGTGCGGCGCGCCCGAGTCGCACGGCTTCTCGGCGCCTGGCGTGTGGCGCGGAGGCTTCCACCGCCGCGCGACGCCGTTCAATCGGTACTGGCACGTGGCGCGCAACTTCCGCGCGCTGGCGGGCGGCGAGAACGGGCGCGAGGTGCGCGTCGACGAGGTGGCCGGGTGCGAGCCCGGCACCGCGGCGCGCGCGGCCGTGGAACGCAGGCTCGACGAGGTCGGCGCGCGCGGACCCCTGGTCGTCGTCAACGCGAACGCCGGCAAGTTGTCGCTCGAACGTCGCTGGCCGGCGGCGCGCCACGCCGAACTGTCGCGCCTGCTCGCCGACGAGGACGAGGCGACGGTCGTGCTCGTCGGCGCGCCCGCGGAGACCGCGCACGTGGCCGAGGTGCGCGCGCTGGTGGGCGCCACGCGCCGCGGGGCCGTGCTCGATTGGAGCGGGCGACTGCCGTTCGACGAGTTCCTGGCGCTGTTGTCGCGCGCCGACCTCGTGGTCAGCAACGACTCCGGGCCGATGCACATCGCCGCGGCCATGGGCACTCCGACCCTCGGCTTGTTCGGGCCGGAGACGCCGATCCTGTACGGGCCGCTCGGCACGCGCGCGCACGCCTTGTGGAAGCCGGTCGTGTGCAGCCCCTGCATCAACGTGCACAACAACAAGGAGGTCACCTGCTGGCGCGGCACGCCCGAGTGCCTGACGGGGATCGGCGTGCACGAGGTGCTGGCCGAGGCGCGCGTGCTGCTCTCCGGCGGCGTGCTGCAACCCGCGTTGCTCCAGCCGCGGCGCGGCGGCCTGCGCGTCGTCTCGGGCGCCGGCGCGCGCGAAGGAGCCTCGGCATGAAGGTGCTGCTGCTCAACCCGCCGGGCGCGCGCACGTACATCCGCGACTACTTCTGCTCGAAGACGACCAAGTCGAACTACCTGTTCCACCCGATCGACCTAGTCGTCTTGTCTGGCGTGGTGGCGGAGCGGCACGAGACGCGCGTGCTCGACTGCATCGCCGAGGAGCTGTCCCCCGACGCCGCGCGAGCCCGCATCGACGAACTGGCTCCCGACGCGATCGTCTCGCTGGTGGGTTCGGTGTCGTGGCCGGAGGACAAGGCCTTCCTCGCCGACCAGGCCGCGCGCGGGCGCCGCGTCGCGGCCATCGGCGACGTGCTGCACGAACGGAGCGCGGCGCGCCTCGCGGAGGAGGCGTGGCTCGACTGCGCGCTGCACGACTTCTCGTCGGAGGACGTGCTGCACTGGCTGGCGGGCGAACCCGGGCGCGTCGTCGACGCGACCGTGCGCCTCCCGGGCGGGATCGAGGAGCGCAGGCTGGGCAGGAAGCGCGGCGAGTTCCGCGTCCCCATGCCGCGCCACGAGTTGTTCCGCCACGAGCTCTACCGCTTCTCGTTCGCGCGCCGCGCGCCCTTCGCCACGATCCTGACCGACTACGGCTGCCCCTACCCGTGCACGTTCTGCGTCATCGGCACGCTGGGCTTCAAGGCGCGCCCCGTCGAGGACGCGCTGCGCGAAGTGGACCACGTGCGCTCGCTGGGCATCGCCGAGCTGTTCTTCCTCGACCAGACCTTCGGCGTGGTGAAGCGGCGCGGGCTGGAACTGTGCCGCGGGCTCGAGGATCGCGGCTGGCCGTCGTGGACGGCGTTCACCCGCCCGGACGCGGCCGACGACGAGCGCCTGGCCGCGATGAAGCGCGCGGGATGCCACACGGTCATCATGGGCGTCGAGAGCGCCGACGACGCGCAGCTCGCCGCGTACAAGAAGGGCTACAAGGTGGAGGTCGTGCGCGACGCCTTCGCGCGCGCGTCGCGCCACGGCCTGCGCACCGTCGGCACGTTCATCGTCGGGCTGCCGGACGAGACCGCGGACTCGCTGCGCGCGACCCTGCGGCTCGCCATCGAGCTGGACATGGACTTCATGTCGCTGAACATGGCGGTGCCGCGCTTCGGCACCGAGTTCCGCGCGCGCGCCATCGAACTCGGGCTGTGCGACCCCGACGACCTGGTCATGGACCAGGGCGGCGCCGACGCCTTCCTGCCGACGCGCACCTTGTCGCGCGAGCAGATGCTCGACCTGAAGAAGGAGCTGGTGCGCAAGTTCTACCTGCGGCCCGGTTGGCTGGCGCGGCGCGCCTTGGACATCCGCGGGCCGCGGGAACTGGCGCGGCAGCTGCGCGAAGGCTGGGCCCTGCTCTCGCGCAACACCTGAGGCGTCGCGCGCGCGCGTGCGCTAAGCTCGCGGACGGATGTCCCCGCACCGCGAGTCAGGTACCGACGAAGGAGCGACCCGCGGCGCGTGGTCGCGCCCGTGGCCCTGGATCGTCGTCCTGGTGCTCCTGCGCGCGTGGCTCGCCTTGTGCTGCGCCGACGTCTACTTCTACGGCGAGGAGCTGGCGAAGGGCACCTGCGCCAAGGTGATCCTCGAGCGACCGCCCATCCCTTACTGGAAGGCGGTCTACGGCTACCACGAAGGCGGCGGCTTCGTGGTGGCGCACCTCAAGGCGCTGGGCTTCGCGCTCCTCGGCGAGAGCCTGCTCGTGCACAAGCTCGTGGGCCTGCTGACGGCCTCGCTCGTCCTGTCGGCGGGCTGGATGCTGGCGCGCCAGGCCTTCGGCGCGCGCGCGGCGGCCATCTTCGCCTTCCTCTACGCCTTGGCGCCGGCCGCCTTCGTCCAGTTCTCGCTGCTGACGATCGGCACGCACTTCGAAGCCTTGTTCTTCGCGGCCCACGTGCTGCGCCTGTCCTTGAAGATCGTCGACGACGGCGGGGGCGCGCGCGAGGACTGGCTGTGGCTCGGCCTCGCCACCGGCTTCGGCACGTACTTCTCGCTGCAGACGCTGCCGGTGGCGCTGTGCGCCTTCGTCGTGCTGCTCGTCGGGTTGCGGCGCAAGTTCCTGTCGCGCGGACTGGCGTTCGGCGCCGCGGCCTTCGCCGTGGGCGCCGCGCCGCTCGTCTCCATGGCCCTGCTCGCCGGGGAACTGGTGTGGAAGGTGCGGGGCGCCACCTACGGCAAGGCGGCCGACGCGGGACCGGTGGGCGCGCTGCTCGACCTGTTCGGGCCGCTCTCCGTGGCCGACCACTCGATCGCGCTCGACGTGCTGCTGTTCGCCGCGCAGGCCGCCTTGGCGCTGGCCTGCCTCGCGCTCTGGCGCGGACGGCGCTTGGCGGTGCTGGCCCTGCTTGGCTACGTGGCCTTGTACCTGGCCTTGTACGCCACGAGCGGACTGGCGGTGGGCATGGGCGGACTGACCTTCCTGTGGATCCGCATCTGCGCCCCGTGGTTCGCCACCACGATCCTCGCGGCCGCCGCCATCGACGCGTTGTGGAACAGGCGTCGCGCCGTCGCCTTTGCCGTGCTGGCGTCGTACGGCGCGGCGGGCCTCCAGGACCTCGCGCGGCTGACGGCGACGGGATCGCCCGCGACCTTGGTCGAGAACGCCAAGGTGCTGGCGACGACCCGCGGCGTCGACTACCCGCAGTACTTCGAGCTGTTCCTGCCGCACTTCGACGTCGACAAGGCGTCCAAGGCGCGCATCGCCATGCACCTCGACGACCCCACGCCCGAACTGCCGGCCGCGACCGCGCAAGTCCTGTGGGGCAAGGCCGAGCTGCCGACTCCGGTCCTGCTGGACGAGGTGCGCGCGGCCTTCGGCCCGCTGCGCTGGCGCGCAGCGGTGCTGGGCCTCGGTCGCGCGCTGCATCCGGGCGAGGACTACGACCTGCCGCACGCCTTCAGCGCCATCTCCGTCGCGCCCGTCGACGTCCAACCGCTGCTCGCCGAAGCCATCGGTCGCAGCGGCATCGGCCCGCGCTTCCGCGTCGACCGCCTGCAGGAACTGGTCGACGCTCCCGGCGTCCCCGAACAGTGGCGCGAGGCGTGGTGGCGCGGCTGCGGCTGGCGCGTGCGCATGACCTTCCGCCTCGTGCCGACGCGCGGCCGCGCGTGGATCGCCGGCCAACCCGAGCCGATGCGCTCCGCCCTGCTCGCGGGCTTCGAGCGCTGCGACGCCGACCTGCGCCTGCCCTGAGGCGGCGCGGACGAGCTCAGCGTCGGCGCGGGTAGCGGCCGAGCAGCTTGTTGGCGAGCACGACGCCGACTTCCTTCAGCACCGCGAGGTAGGTCGACAGGCGCACGCTGCCGCCGATCTTGTGGGCGCAGCGGATGGGCACTTCGACGACCGCGTGGCCCATGCGGCGCGCCAGCATCAGGACTTCGAAGTCGAAGCCGAAGCCCTCGAGTCGTTGGTGCGCGAACAACTCGCGCGCCACGTCGGCGCGGTACAGCTTGAAGCCGCACTGCGTGTCGTGGAAGCCGGACACGACGCAGGTCGAAACCAGCAGGTTGCCGGCCTGGCCGAGCATGTTGCGCAGCTTGGGGTACTCGAGGTCCGACCCTGGCGCGCGCTTGCTGCCGATGACGATCGGCGCCTCGCTCGTGCGCGCGGCGAGCTTCTCCAGTTCGTCGATGGGGATGGAGAAGTCGGCGTCGGAGAACAGGATCCACTCGCCCTTGGCGGCCATGACGCCGCTCTTGATGGCGGCGCCCTTGCCGCCGCGGCGCGGGCGCTTGACGACGCGCACGCGCGAGCCGTAGCGGCGCTCGACCACCTCGGCGGTGCCGTCGCCGGATCCGTCGTCGACCACCAGCACCTCGAAGCGCTCGACGCGCGACGGCAGCCACGCCAGCACCTTGTCGAGGGTGCCTTCGATGCGCAGCGCCTCGTTGTAGGCGGGCAGGAGGACGGTCAGGTCGCGGACCAGCATGGTGTCCGCGGCATCGTAGCCGCAGGAGGTTTCTTTCGGACGCGCGGCGCGTCGTCCTGAGGAGGGCGCATGGAAAGAAGTTCCTTGGCGAGGCCGGCGGGCCCGCCTCGCGCCCCGGACGCTAGGATCGCGCCCATGCGCGCGTCCTCGTTCCTCGCCGCGTCGTTGGCGTGCCTCGCGCTGTCCGCCTGCGGGCCGGGCGAGGACGCCGGTTCGGACGCGACGGCCGGCGCGGCGCGGCGCGACGGCGGCGAGTTCGTCGTCTTGAGCGCCAACGTGCGCCATGGCGCGGCCGACGACGGCGCGGACCGCTGGGAGCTGCGCCGCGACGACCTGCTGGCGGCCATCGCCTCGCGCGAGCCCGACATCCTCGGCGTGCAGGAAGCGCTCGACTTCCAGGTCGCCTTCCTGGAATCCGGCCTGCCCCATCATCGGCGCGTCGGCCAAGGGCGCGATGGAGGAGGACGCGGCGAGCACTGCGCGCTCTACGTCGACGCGCGACGCTTCGCCATCGTCGAGCACGGCGACTTCTGGCTGAGCGAGTCGCCCGCCGAGCCGGCGTCCGTCGGCTGGGACGCGGCGCTGACGCGCATCTGCACGTGGGCGCGCGTGCGCGAAGTCGGCGGCGAGCGCGAGCTGTGGATCGCCAACGCGCACTTCGACCACGTGGGCGCGATGGCGCGCGCCGAGTCGGCGGCGCTGGTCGCGCGCCGCGCCATGGAGGCGCATGGTCCGCGCGTCGTGCTGGGCGACTTCAACGCGGCGGAGTCGAGCCTGCCGCTCGAGCGGCTGCGCGCCGCGGGCCTCGTCGACACTTGGCGCGAGCTGCACCCGGCGGTGGAGCGCAGCGGCACCTTCCACGCCTTCCAAGGCGGCCTCGCGGGCGACAAGATCGACCACATCCTGCGCGACGACGGACTCGCCACGCGCGAAGCCGCGATCCTCTCGGAGCCCGGCCCACGCGGCCGCTGGCCCAGCGACCACCACTTCGTGCTGGCCAAGCTCGCGTGGCGTTGAGGTCGCGCAAGCAGGGCACTTCGTACAGGATCCTTGCGCCATCGGCCGCGCTCTCCCTTAAAGTCGTCGGCCATGCAAGCTACGACCGGGAACAAGGGCTTCGTGGATCGCTTCCTGCGCGTCGTCGAACGCGGCGGCAACGCGCTGCCGCATCCGGCGACGCTGTTCCTGCTGCTGGCCTTGCTGGTCGTGCTCTTGTCGGAAGTCGCCGTGCAACTGGGAGTCTCGGCGGTCCACCCGAAGACCGGCGAGGAACTGCGGCCGACGAGCCTCTTGGGCGTCGAAGGACTGCACCTCGTCCTCACGAAGACCGTGACCAACTTCACGGGCTTCGCGCCGCTCGGCACGGTGCTGGTGGCGCTGCTCGGCATCGGCATCGCCGAGAGCAGCGGCTTGATCGGTGCCGCGTTGCGACTGGTGGTCCTGTCCGCCGCCCGGCGTTGGTTGGCCTTGGTCGTCGTCTTCGCGGGCGTGATGTCGAACGTGGCCAGCGAACTGGGCTATGTCTTGCTCGTGCCCTTGGCGGGCTCGATCTTCGCCGCGGCCGGCCGCCACCCGATCGCCGGCATGGCGGCCGCCTTCGCGGGGGTCTCGGGCGGCTACAGCGCGAACCTGCTCTTGGGCACGGTCGATCCGCTGCTCTCCGGCATCACGCAGGAGGCAGCGCGCATCGTCGAACCGGGCGCCTTGGTCAACCCGGCCTGCAACTACTACTTCATGGCGGTGTCGACCTTCGTCATCTCGCTGGTCGGCTGGTGGCTGACGGAGCGCGTGGTCGAGCCACGACTCGGCGCTTGGAGCGGATCCACCGGGACCGAGGGCGCCGACTTGCTCAAGCCGCTCGCACCGCTCGAGAAGCGTGGCTTGGCATGGGCCTTGGCCACGACGCTGGCGATCGGCGGGCTGGTGTCGTGGGGCTTGGTTCCCGAAGGCGGCTTCCTGCGCGATCCCAAGACCGGCGGCGTGCTGCACTCGCCGTTCATGTCGGGGATCGTGACGCTGATCTTCTTGATCGGCGCGGCCACGGGCATCGCCTACGGTGTCGCGACGCGCTCGATCAAGAACGATGGCCAAGCCATGAAGGGCATGGCGAAGTCGATGGAGACCTTGGCGAGCTACCTCGTGCTCGTGTTCTTCGCGGCCCAGTTCGTCGCTTACTTCACCTGGACCAACCTCGGCCTGATCCTCGCCATCAAGGGCGCGGCATTGCTGCAATCAAGCGGCTTGGGCGGCGGACCGGCGCTGGTCGCCTTCATCTTCCTCACGGCGCTCGTGAACCTCGTCATGGGCAGCGCTTCCGCCAAGTGGGCCTTGATGGCGCCCGTCTTCGTGCCGATGTTCCTCTTGGCCGGCATCCCCGCCGACGCCACGCAGTGCGCCTTCCGCATCGGCGATTCCTGCACGAACATCATCTCGCCGATGATGAGCTACTTCGCGCTGATCATCGCCTTCCTGCAACGCTACGACCCCAAGGCGGGCCTCGGCACGCTGGTGGCGACGATGTTCCCCTACTCGTTCACCTTCCTCGTCGCGTGGGTGCTCATGTTCATCGCGTGGTACTCGCTCGGGTTGCCCTTCGGCCCGGGCTGACTCCGCCCCGCTCCGCGATCCTCAAGCGCGCGGCGGGAAGTAGTCCGGCTCGCCACCGGCCTTCCACTTGATGTTGCAGCCCATGCTCGGCCGTTGCGACGCGATCGGGGTGCGACCCGCCAACACGGCGTCCAAGGCCGCGCGCAAATCCGCGCCGTCGTTGGGCTGGTCGTTGCCCGGCCGAGCTCCGTCCATCTGACCGCGGTAGACGAGCAGCCCCGCCGCGTCATGCACGTAGAAGTCCGGCGTGCACGCAGCGCGGTAGGCCTTGGCCACGGCTTGCGAAGCATCGTGGAGGTACGGGAAGGTCCAGCCGAGTCGTTCAGCCTCGCGCTTCATCTCCGCGGGGCCGTCTTGCGGGTGCGTGCTCGTGTCGTTGGAAGCGATGGCGACGAACGCCACCCCGCGCGCTTGGTACTCGCGCACGAGGCTCGTCAAGGCTGCTTGGATGTGCTTGACGTACGGACAGTGGTTGGAGAGGAACATCACCACCAAGGCCGGAGCGCCAGCGCCGTCCGAGCGGCGCACGATGCGCCCATCGACGTCGGGCAAGGCGTAGTCGGCGGCGGGCGTGCCCAAGGGCAGCATGGTGGATTCGACTCGGACCATCGTGTGCGGCCTCCTCGCGCTGGATGCGCGCGTCGGCATCCTTCCATGGCGTAGGCGCGTACTGTACGAAGCTTGGCGGCGCGAGCGGCACTCGATCCGTCCGGCCAAGCCCCCTTTCCTCCCGTCGTCGCCCGGCGCGCACGCGCCCCACCACCATGCCCAAGCTCGGCCAGAAAGCCCCCGCGTTCTCCCTGCCTTCCACCTCCGGCACCACGGTCGCGCTGCGCGACTACGCCGGCAAGCAAGTCGTGCTGTACTTCTATCCGCGCGACAACACGCCCGGTTGCACGATCGAGGCCTGCGACTTCCGCGATCGCGACGCAAAGCTGCGCAAGGCCGGCGCCGTGGTGCTCGGCGTGTCGTCCGATTCGCTCAAGTCGCACGACGGCTTCCGCGCCAAGCACAAGTTGCCCTTCGACCTCCTCGTCGATGCCGACAACGCCGTCGCCAAGGCCTACGGCGCGTACGGCGAGAAGCTCATGTACGGCAAGAAGGTCATGGGCACGGTTCGCTCGACCTTCCTGATCGACGCCGCGGGCAAGCTCGCCGCCATCTGGTCGCCGGTCAAGGTCGCTGGACACGCCGAGGAAGTGCTGGCCGCGCTGGGTGGCGCGCAGGGCGCGGCGACGACGACCACGGTGGTCAAGGCCGCCAAGGCGACCAAGAAGGTCGCGAAGCGAGCCGCCAAGCCTGCCGCGAGCGCCAAGGCAAGCGCGTCGCGCCGCAGCGCCGCCAAGCCCAAGCGCCGAGCCTGATGCGCGTGATGCCGTCCAGCGTGGACCTGTGGAGTCTGCACGTGGACCTGTAGAGTCCGCGCATGGACAAGCCGCCTGGCCCCGGCGTCGCGGATGCGCCGGCTCGCTTCCACGGACTCGACGCCTTGCGCGCGTCGATGATGCTGTTGGGAGTGCTGCTGCACGTCGCGTGCAGCTTCCAACTCGGGGACGCGGACGCTGGTTGGGGCTACCGCGATCCGAGCACGTCGTTGTGGGCGACGCTCGTCGTGCTCGGCATCCACGCCTTCCGCATGCCGGTGTTCTTCGTGCTGGCGGGCTTCTTCGCCGCGTTGGTGCTGCGCAAGCGCGGCTTGGCCGGCGCTTGGCGCGAGCGCATGCGCCGCATCGCCCTGCCGCTCGCATTGGGCGTCGTGTTGCTCGTGCCGCTCGTCGAGGCGGCCTTCAGTTACGCCGGAGCGCGCGCCCTTGGTGGCGGGCGCGCGACCTTGATGCTGCACCCCGCATGGCCGAGCGGCGGGCTCGCTCATTTGTGGTTCCTGTGGTACTTGCTGCTGATCGGCGGCACCGCGCTGGCACTGGCGGGATTGGCGCGCGGCCTGCCGTCGGACTGGCGCGAACGCGGGACGCGCGGTGCGCGATGGTTGTTGGGCGGATCCCGTCCCGGCTGGCGGTTGATCTTGCTCGTCGGATCCACATGGACCGTGCTGCTCACGATGGACCATGCGGCCATCGAGACGCCGTCGGGATGGTGGCCGAACTGGAGCGCGTTGGCGCTCCATGCGCTGTGCTTCGGCGTGGGTTGGCTCCTCCACGGCGCGCCCGAAGCATGGCCGGAGCTGCGTGCGCGTTGGAAGCGGCGACTCGCGACGGTGGCGCTGGTCCTGCCGCTGCACTTGTTGCTGGCCTTGGTCAGCTTCGACGGCCTGCGCCGCGGCGAAGACCGCACCTGGGCCTTCGCCGCCGCGCACTTGTGCATGGCCTTGGTCATCTGGCAATCGGCGCTAGGCGGCATGGGAGCCGTCGAGCAGTTGTCGCGAACCGAACGGCCCTTCGTGCGCTGGCTCGTCGATGCCTCCTACTGGGTCTACCTCGTGCACTTGCCCTTGGCGGTGCATGTGGTCGCCGACCTGCGCGGTTGGGACGCCTCGGCATCCGTCAAGCTCGTCGCCTGCACCGTCATCGTGCTGGGGCTGTCGCTCGCCAGCCACGCCGCCATCCGCGCGGTGCTCGGCGCGCGCGTGGTCCGTTGAGCATCACTTCAACTCGCCCAGGAAGCGCGGCGCGATCCAATCCGCCAGCGCTTCGTTGCCGGCATCGTTGAAGTGCACGACATCCACG
>JBEBCR010000406.1:0-8351 GCA_041157565.1 Planctomycetota bacterium
TAGCCGCGGTCCTGACGGTTCTGCGACGAGTTCGAGATGTCCGTCTGGATCCACAGGCGACCATCCGGGTCGGCCCAGATGCCGTCCGGCGAACCGAACAGCGGCTGGGAGGCCGGCACCAACGGGTCGTACTGGTTGTCGCCGGCCAACAGGAAGACGCCCCAGTCGAAGGTCGTCAGGCGGTGGTCGCCGCCCGTCTCGCGCAGACGCACGATGTGGCCGTAGGGGTTCGGGTCGCGGTTGCTGTTGACGGGCGAGTTGTTGCCCGTGCCGTTGGTGAAGGCGATGTAGACGTCCTGCGTCTGGGCGGTCTCGCAGACCCACTCCGGACGGTGGCAGCGCGTGGCGCCGACGGCGTCGGCGGCTTGACGCGTGCGGATCAGGACATCGGCCTGGTCAGCCCAGCCGTTGGCCACGGTCAACGGACCGGTGCCGTGCTCGAGCAGCAGCCAATCGCCGGTGCCGTTGGCGTTGAACTTGGCCACGTAGAGCTTGCCGAAGTCCAGCGGGCTCTGGCCGTTGGCGATCATCTGCTGCCACGGCGCGTCGCTGACGAACTTGTAGAGGTAGTCGCCGTTCTCGTCGTCGCCGCTGTAGACGCAAGCGACGCCCGAGCTGACGGTGACGTAGGCGGCCTCGTGCTTGAAGCGACCCAGCGCCGTGCGCTTGACCGGGGCGGCGGCGGGGTTGAACGGATCGATCTCGACGATCCAGCCGAAGCGATGCACTTCGTTCGGGTTGGCGTTGAGGTCGAAGCGCGGCTCGGCGATGTGCCAGCCGTAGCCGAAGCCGCTGGCGGAGATGCCGTAGCGAGCTTGCAGCGCGGTGGCCGTGAACGGACCGTTGGCGCCGAAGTAGCCGTTGAAGTTCTCCTCGGCCGTCAGGTACGTGCCCCACGGCGTCGTGCCGCTGCCGCAGTTGTTCAGCGTGCCGATCGGGTTCGGAACCACGGTCGACTGCAGGAGCGGGTGGCTCGCCGAGACGGGGCCCGAGAAGACCACCGGCGTGGTGCCGGTGATGCGGCGGTTGTAGGGCGAACCGACGAGGTGCTTCCAGTTCGCGTTCGAGTCGCGGCGCAACTCGACGACCGTGACGCCGTGGGCGGCGAGGGCCTTGGCGACCTTCTCGCGACCGGCCGCGTCGTTGGTGATCGTGGCGCCCTGCGCCGCGGTGTAGATCTGCGTCGCGTCGGTGTACTCGTGGTTCAGCACGAGCAGGCCGCGACGGTTGGGGTTCGTCGGGAAGCGGTAGAAGTTGATGCCGTCGTGGTTGAAGCCGACTTGCTTCTCCTGGTCCGCGGCGGTGTTCGACGCGTCTTCCTGGAAGGCGGCGGCGCCGGCGAGGATGGGCGTGCCCCAGGGGATGATGACCTTGGCCGTGTAGCCGGCCGGGACGACGAAGGTGTCGGCGCTGCTCGGCGGAACTTCGGTGAAGCCCAGGGTGGGCGCACCACCACCAGCGCTGCCGGCGAGCGAGCTCGCGGAGGCGCGGCCGGTCGTCGCGACCGAACCAGCGAGGAACTGGACGGCGGCGGCACCCAAGGCGCCGGCGAGCACGGTGCGCCGGTCGAGTTGGGCTTGGATCATTTCGTTCAGGTGGGGATTGGAGCTCTGGTTGGAACCCTGCGGGTTCTCGTCGCAGCGCACTTCGTCGACGCGGTCGATCATGGCGGAATCACTAGGAGCTGGGAGCCTGAGGAGGTCGCTGGCGAGGCCCATGCCTCGCGCTCTGGAGGGCAGTTGAAGCGCCGCGCACTAAGGAAATCCCCGAGGTCCTGCAAAGATGCGCCAAGGAACGACGGACCCCGCGCTCCGCGAAACTCGCGCCTTGATGCATGGCTTGCGCGAGCCTCATCCAACGCCTGCACGAACTTGATGATGCGATCCCACGCGCGCGCGGACCGGTCGCGGCGCACTCGCGCAGGTCGAAGGCTGCTAGGAGCGCGCCGACGAACCGCGCAACGCCCCGCCCTTGGCGAGGAAGTCACCCGGCAGCTCCGCGCAGCACGCCATGACATGCGTGATGGCGTCGCGGTCGTAGTGGTCGTGGCTCTTGTGCGTGCGCGCCCAGGCGCGGATGCGCTCGACGCGTTCAGGCCATTCGCCGACCGCCTGCAGCCCCAGCGAAACGCCGTGGTTGGCGAAGGCGAGCCGCGTGCCGCGCTCGCGCGTCGAGCGGCAGAAGCAACCCTCCTGTTCGAGCCACAAGTCGTCGAGCGCCTCCAGGGAGCGACGCTTGTGGAACTTGGCCCACGGTTCCTCGGGACGGATGCTCGACAGCCACAGCATCATCCCCAGACCCAAGTCCTGGTCGATGCGCAGCCCGCGCCAACTCGCCTCGACGAGTCGCCGCAGCTCGGCGATCTCCACGGCCAGCGACGCCTCGTCGAGCAGGCTGCAGGCGATGTAGCCGTCGAAGGGATCCAACGCGCCGAAGCCCAAGCCGTCGGAAGGCCGCGACAAGTCCTCCTCCATCTTCCACCACACTCCGCGCCCCGGGACGACGAAGGGACGGTGGATCTCCTTGACGAGCTCCACCGCGCGCTCGCGATATCCGGGCACGATCCGTCCGAGCCGCGACAACGCGAAGATCCACATGGCGAGGTAGTGGTAGTACTGCCCCGCGCGATCGGGATCCTCGCCGATGCGGATGCCGCGCACGCGGCCGAGCACGCGCTCCACCTCGCGCACGACCCACTCGGCGCGATCGAGGTGCTCCTGGTCGCCCGTGGCGCGGTACATGGACGTCGACAGCACGACGCCGTGCGCGTCGGTCCACAAGTAGCGCTTGCCGTGCGGCCAGATGCCTTCGGCCTGCATCCACTCGAGGCGATGCAGCACCGAAGCGACTCTCCGGCAATCCTCCAAGGGTGCCATGTCGCGCTCCCCTACAGGCCCGAGGGCCAGGTCTCCAGCACGCCGTCCTTCTCGCGCGCCGGCAGCGGCGTGACCGCGCTGGTGTCGTCGATCCACGCCCACTCGTCGAACTGGCGCGGAAGATCGGCGTGCAAGTAGTGGCTGTGCCGCTCGGTCTCGGGACGGTAGACCACGCCGATGGCCCGTTGCAGGCGCGGACGCTCAAGCGCGCGCCGCAGCGGATCGTCCTCCAACCCGCGCAGCGGCAGGAAGAAGCCCGGCGTGCGCGTCTCGTGGCACAGCCGTTCCCAACTGCCTTCGAGCGCCGGACGCACGCGCTTGAACTCGACGGGCCCGTCCCAGTGCGACGCGGCGGCCACCGTGCCGTGGTGGGTTCCCATGCCGATGGCGTAGCAGTCGGCGCCGAAATGCGCGCGGCACAGCTCGCCGAGGTTGGTCTCGCCGCGCGCCGCCATGTCGGTGGCCGAGGCGTCGCCGAGGTGCGAGTTGTGCGCCCACACCACGACCTTGGCCGCAGGACCATGGAACTCGAGCAGCCGCAGCAGCGTGCGGTGCATGTGGCGATCGCGCAGGTTCCAGCTGTCGGCGCCGCCGTAGTACATCACGCGGTAGTAGAGCTCAGCGTCGGCCACGAGGTGCGCGTTCTGCTCGGCGTCGAACCAGCGCTCGTCGACGCGGCGCGCCTGGTCGAGGCGCCGGCGCATCAGATCGCGCAGCATGGCGGTCGCCTCGCCTTCGCAGCTGCGGTACGCGCCGGTCACCGCGGCGCGTCCGTAGGCGGCGGGATCGCGCTGCCACGGCGTCAGGCACGAATACCGCTCGCGCGCCAGCGCCGCGGCCTCGGGATCGCGCCGGTCGAGGAAGCCGAGCAGCGCGGCGATCGAATTCGACATGGAGTACAGGTCCAACCCCGCCAGCCGCGCGCGACGCTCGGCCGGAAGCCCCATGTTGCGCGCGCGCAGCCATTCGACGAACTCGCGCGTCTCCTCGTTGCGCCACATCCAGGTCGGGAACCGGGCGAAGGCCTCCCACGCCTCCTCCGGCACTCGCAGGTCGCGCGCGTGGCGATCGATGCGCGCCACGTCGGGCCAGTCGGCCTCCAGCGCGACGATGGTGAAGCCGTGCTTCTCGACCAGCTCGCGCGTCAGGCGCGCGCGCAACCGGTAGAACTCGCTCGTGCCGTGCGTCGACTCGCCGATCAGCACGACGCGCGAGGCGCCGATGCGGCGCAGGACCGGCGCCAGGTCCGCCGCCGCGGGATCGACGAAGGGCTCGCAGTGGCGCATGATCGCGGTGCGCGCCTCGTCGTCGGCCGTGGAAGCCTTGGCGGCGGTCGGGGCCTCCTCGCGCCAACCTTGCGCGCCGACCAGCGGCACGAAGCGCACCGCCCCGAGGTCCTCGCTGGTCCAATGGTCCTCGTCCTTGCGGACGACGCGCACCAGTTGCTGCAGTCCCGGCTCCTTGCCCACCGGCATGACGAGGCGCCCGCCGACCTTGAGTTGCCGCTTGAGCATCTCGGGTATGCGCGGACCGCCAGCCGCCACCACGATGGCGTCGTAGGGCGCATGCTCGGGCCAGCCCAGCGAACCGTCGCCATGCTGCACATGCACGTTGTGGTAGCCGTCGCGCCGCAGCCGGTCGTGGGCCGCCTGCGCGAGGCTGGCGTGGCGCTCGATGGTGTAGACCTCGCTGGCCAATTCGGCCAGCACCGCCGCCGCGTAGCCCGAGCCGGTGCCCACCTCGAGCACCCGCGACGAACGCCCGACCTGCAAGGCGTCGATCATGGTGGCGACGATGTAGGGCTGCGAGATCGTCTGCTCCTCCTCGATGGGCAGCGGCGAGTCCTCGTAGGCGAATTCGCCCAGCCAGGACGGGATGTAGCCTTCTCGGCGCACGCGCGCCATCGCCTCCAGCAAGGCCGCGTCGCGAATGCCGCGCGAAGCAATCTGCCGGCGGACCATTTCGCGACGCAATCGTTCGTAATCGATTTCGATGCTCATGCGCGCATGGTGACGGGCGTGCGCGCTCCAGTCTCTTGGGCGTAGGGCGTAGCCGGCCCGAGGCCACGCAGGCGGCGCCGTCCCGGGCGACGACGCGCAACCACGCCCTTTCTCCGCATGCCCCTACGCCACTCTTCCCACATCCAAGACGCGCGGCATGCCGCAAGGTGCATGGCGCGCGCGGACAAGCGCGCCCCACGAGGCGAAGGGAAGAAGGCATGAAGACCACCATCAGCGTCATCAAGGCGGACATCGGCTCCATCGGCGGACACCTGAGGCCCTCGCGTCGCATGCTCGACGCCGTGCGCCTCGAGCTGGCATCCGGCGGGCGCGAGCTGCTGCTCGACCACCACATCTCCACCACCGGCGACGACATCGCCATCCTCATGACGCACGCGCACGGCGTCGGCGACACGCGCGTGCACGAACTGGCGTGGCGCGCCTTCCTGAAGGGCGCCGCCACGGCGCGCGCGCAGGGGCTCTACGCCGCCGGCCAGGATCTGCTGAAGGACTCGTTCTCCGGCAACGTGCGCGGCATGGGGCCCGCCGTGTGCGAGATGGATGTCCTCGAGCGCGAGGGCGAGCCGTTCCTCGTGTTCGCCGCCGACAAGACCGATCCTGGCGCCTACAACCTGCCGCTCTACCTCGCCTTCGCCGATCCGATGCACTCGAGCGGACTGCTGCTGTCGTCCGAGCTGGGCAAGGGCTTCCGCTTCACGGTGATGGACGTCGCGCACTCCAGCGGCGACCGCGTCGTCGAACTCGAGACGCCGGGCGACCTGCACGAGCTCGCCGTGCTCTTGCGGGATCCGGAACGCTACGTCGTCGAGAGCGTGCGCTCGCGCGCCACCGGCGAGCTGGCCGCGGTCGTTTCCACCACCCGCCTGCACAACATCGCCGGCAAGTACACCGGCAAGGACGATCCGGTGATGATCGTGCGCACGCAGAAGCAGTTCCCCGCCACCGGCGAGATCCTGTCACCGTTCGCCATCGGCCATCATGTGGCCGGCGGCATGCGCGGCTCCCACCAGCTGCCCTTGATGCCCATCCAGCAAGGCGGCGAGGTCAGCTGGTTCGACGGACCGCCGATCGTCAGCTGCGCCGCCTACTGCGTGCGCGAGGGACGCCTGACGGAGCCGGTCGACGCCTTCGCGCAGCCCTTCTGGGACGAGGTGCGCGAGCGCGTCGCCAAGAAGGCGCTCGACATGCGGCGCCAGGGCTTCTTCGGCGCGGCGATGCTGCCCATGGACGAATTGGAGTACACGGGCATCGCCGAGCGGCTGGCGAAGCTCGATGGGCGCTTCCGCGTGCGCAACGTGCGCGCCGTGGTGGCCAGCGAAGTCTGAAGCGGACCTCGCGCTCGGCAGCCGGGCCATGGGCCCGGCTGCTTGCATTTCGCAAGTTGCTTTCGGGTAGGCTGCTAGCGCTGCATTTCGCCACGCCGTGCGCCGCGAGGCCGAGCACGATTCGTTTTTGATATTGAGACTCAATCTCAAAATAACCTTGCCCCGCCGCGGCCGTGGATCCACTCTGCTGGCGCCATGCACCTCGCCTCTTCCGCCTGCGCCGTCCTGCTCGCCGCCCCGTCGAGTCCGGCCTCGCCCCGGCCGTTCGAGCCCCGCACGCCCACCCTGCCAAGCGCCGCGGCGGACGAGGGTTCGTGGACGGACCGCTTGCGCTTCGGTGGATACGGCGAGCTGCACTACAACTCGCAGTCCGGCCCCGGAGGCGAACAGCTCGACCTGCACCGCCTGGTGTTCTACCTCGGCTGGGACTTCGCCGATTGGATCGTGATGCACTCGGAGACCGAGCTCGAGCACGCCTTCGTCAAGGACATCGAGGACGACGACGTGGGCGATGGCGAGATCAAGGTCGAGCAGTGGCACTTCGACTTCTTGTTCTCCGACTCCTTCAACGTGCGGGTGGGCCGCTACCTGCAGCCCCTGGGCATCGTCAACCAGCGCCACGAGCCGCCCCTCTTCTTCGGGGTCGAGCGCTCGCTGTTCGACACGACCGTCATCCCCACCACGTGGTTCTCCGACGGCATCGGCGCCTTCGGCTCGGCGTCCGAATCGCTCAACTGGGAGCTCTACTTCGGCTCGAGCCTGGACGGCTCGCGCTTCGACGACGTGGGCGGCATCCGGCCCGGCCGTCAGGAGGAGCGGCCCGGCATGAACTCGCCCGCCGTCTCCGGCCGGCTCGCCTGGCAGGCGCACGCCAACTGGGCCGTCGGCCTGTCCGGCTTCCATGGCGGCTTGAACAACGGCGACGAGGGAACGCTGCCCGGAGTGGACGCCGACCTGAGCATCGCCTGCCTCGACCTCGACGGCCGCCTCGGGCGCTTCGAGCTGCGCGCGGCCGGCGCCATGGAGTTCATCGACGGCGCCGAGTCCATCGGCGGCGGCGTGGGCGAGCGCATCGATGGTTGGATGGCGCAGGTCGCGCATCGCGTGCTGCCCGATGGTTGGCGCGAAGGGCGCCTGGCGGAGGCCGACGCGGCCATCTTCGCGCGCTACGACTGGGTCGACACGCAAGCCAGGCTGCCCGAGGGCGCCGTGGAGAACCCGGCCGCCCGGCGCGACGAGATCACGGTGGGCGCGTCGTTCTGGCCGGTGCCCGACGTCGTGTTCAAGGCCGACTACCAATGGCGCGACGACGACAGCGCCGAAGGCCTGCCCGAGCGGTTCAACCTCGGCCTGGGCTGGAGCTTCTGAGGCGCGCCATGGTTCGCGCCTCGAACAACGCGCGCTTCGTCGCCTGCGTGGCCCTGTGGGTCGCGGCGGCCGGCGTGCTGCGCGCGCCCGCCTGGGCCTCGGTCGAGCTCGCCGCGAACGCCGGGGCCAAGACCCACGTCGAGGTGGCCGAGGACGCGCTGCGCGCGCACTACCCCTCGATGACCTCGCGCACGCCGTTCGAGCTCGCCATCGACGAAGAGCTGCGCGCGCGGATCGCCGAGCGCGCCGGCGTGCGCGTCGCCCCGTCGCGCCTGTCCGGCCACGCGGTGTGGCGGGGCGCGACGCTGCTGGGCCACGCCCTCGTCGACGACGTGGTCGGCAAGACGCGCCCCATCACGTTCCTCCTCGCCCTCGACGCCGAAGGCAAGGTGCTCGGGATCGAGATCCTCGCCTACCGCGAGTCGCACGGCGGGGAGATCAAGCGCCGCGACTGGCGCGCGCAGTTCCGCGGCAAGCAGGCGGGAGCGCCGCTCGCGCACGGCCGCGACGTCTCCAACATCGCCGGCGCCACCATCTCGTGCCGCAACTTGACCAACGCGGTGCGCGCGCGGCTGTGCGCCATGGAGGGCGCGCGCTCCGCCGGCCTGCTGGAGTCCGCGGCGCGTCCGGTCGAAGCCGCCGCGCCGCGCGCGGAGGCCGCGCAGGTCGCCGACCACCTGCGCGCCGACGCCGACGGCTTCCACCTGCGCACGCAACTCGCCATGGGCACGCTGCTGTCGGTCGTCGTCGACGTCGACGAC
>JBEBCR010000407.1:0-3608 GCA_041157565.1 Planctomycetota bacterium
GCTGATGATTGCCGGCCCGCAAGGGGAGTTCCGCAGCCAACGCAAGCTGGTGTCCGATGCGGGCCTCATCGTGGATCTGGTCCCCAAGCGCGGCAGCGGCGCCGTGCTGGCCGTGCAGTCCCCCGGGCAGATCGGAGTGGCGTTCTTCTCCACGGATTTCCTCGGAGCCAGCGCGGGAGCGACCTGCTTGATGACGGTCGATTCCGACCTGCTCGCAGGGGTGGGTGTGCCCACCAGCGCGACCCAGGCGTCGAGCGTGCTCGTTACCGCCAGCGCCGACGTTTTCGAGGTGACGCCGGTGAACAAGCTGGGCAATCCTGCGTCGGGGCCGGTGCTGGCGCCGGCGGCGCCGATCGTCGGCGAGAGCCTGTCGACCGTCGTTCCTTGCGGTCCCTAGCGTCGCGGCGCAGGGCTCGAGCGACGATCGGGGGAGTACATCGGCGCGAGGGGCGTGTCGCGTTCAGCGGCGTTCCCGCGCCAAGTGCAGCGCGATCGCCTCGGGCAGCGCGTCCTTCTCGGCCTCGAACACGCGCGCCGCCAAGGCGTGCACGTCGTCGGTCGGCAGCACGGGCACGACCTTCTGCAGGAGGATCGGGCCGGCGTCGTACTCGTTGGTCACGTAGTGCACGGTGCAACCGCTCCACTGCACGCCGCGCAGGAGCGCCGCCGCGTGCACGCGGTCGCCGTAGCAGCCCTTGCCGCCGAAGGCGGGCAGCAGCGAGGGGTGGATGTTCAGCACGCGGCCCTCCCAGGCGGGCGGGATGGGCAGGAGGCGCAGGAACCCCGCCAGCACCACGAGGCGCACTCCGCGCGCCTCGCAGGCCGCGAACACCTCGCGCGCGAAGTCCTCGGGCGACAGGCCGCGGGCCGGATCGACGACCAGAGTCGGGATGCCGCGGCGCCGCGCGCGTTCCAGCGCGTACGCCTCGGGCTTGTTGGAGGCGACCAGCGCCACCTCCGCCGCCAAGGTCCCGGCGTCGATGCGCTCGCACAGGTTCTCGAGCGAGCGCCCCGAGCCCGAGGCCAGCACGGCGAGGCGCGGCTTCACGCGTCCTCCGCGTCGGCGGCGGCCACTTCGCGCGCGATGCTCGGCGCCAGCGCGACGACGAGTTGTTCGAGGCGCGGTGCAGCCTCCTCGGCGTGCGCGAGCAGCGCCGGGATCTCGTCGTCGCCGGCGTCGACCACCGCCGCGATGGACACCACCGTCAGGCCCGCGTGCGCGGCCGCCAGGAGCGGCCCCGCGAGGTCCTGCACCGCCACGTCGGCGCCGGTGGCGCGCCAATGCCGCCGCTCGGCCGGAGTCGACAGCGCCGGGCCGGCGACGCAGGCCACGACGCCTTCGTCCAGGGGGATGCGCAGGCGCGAGGCAGCTGTCAAAAGCTCTTGACGCAAGCCCTTGTCGTGCAGGTTGGACACGGCCGGGAACATCGGGCCCAGCGCGCAACCGGCGAGCCCCGAAAGGGGCGTGCCGCCCGACAGGTTGAGGTGGTCGCTGGCGACCACGATGCGCCCGGCCGAGCAAGGGCCCTCGGCCACGAGGGCCGTGGCGGCGGAGACGTGCACCATGTGCCGCGCCAGGGCTTCGCGCGCCAGCCACGCGGGGAAGGCGCGCGCCCAGGGCGGGTCGCCGGGGCGCTCGCGGCCGCCCTCGTCGGCGGGCCCGGGCGCGTCCTCGAGCACCCAGCACGGCAGGCCCTCGAGCAGGCCGAAGGCGAGCACCGAGTCCTGCCACAGCGCGGGCACGCCGGCCGTGCGGGCGAGCGGCAGCCGGCCGGCCTTGTCGAGCCTCTCGACGAGGCCGGCGGCGCCGGTCGAGGCGAGGATCAGCGCGCCGGTGGCGGGGACGCCCTGCCGCGACAACTCGGCCGCGCTCTTCTTGATGGCCGCGTCGAGCGGGTGCGTGGTGTTCTTCTTCATCGTGCCTGCGGCGCCTGCCGCCGGCGCGATGGTGGACGCGGGCGCCGCCGCTCGTCAACAGCAAACCGGTCGCGCGCCGGGGCGTCAGGCCCCGCGCGCCCGCTCGAGGCGCGCGAGCGCCTCCTGCGGCGCGAGTTCGACCACGAAGGACTTGGTGCGCGAGGTGGCGCCGCGCGCCAGCGCGACCTGGGCGCGGCGCAGTCCGAGGATCTCGGCCAAGAGGAGCGCCAGGGCCTCGTTGGCCCGCCCGTCCTCCGGCGGGGCCGCGACCGCGAGCTTGGGCAAGCCGTTCCACTCGCCGACGAGGCCCGCACGACTGGCGAGCGGCTGCGCGCGCACCTCGACCAGGGCTCCGCGCGGATGCGGCTTGACGGCGCGTTCGTGCATTCCCGTTGCGCAAGTCCGCGGCGCGCGGCCGCGCTATTTGCCGCCCGGCGCAGGCGGCGCCGGGGGCGCGGCGGGCGCCAGGTCCTCGAGCGTGCGGCCGTCCGACAGCATGCGCACGAGCAGGGTGTCGGCGTGCTGCGACACGAGGCGCTCGAGGGTCGAGACGCAGCTGGACCAGGCGCCATCGCTGCCGTGCTTGAGCGCCTGCCCGAGCAGCTTGGCCGCCTCCGCCTCCTTTGCGGTCTCGCCCGGGGTCTTCTCCCACTCCTGCGCGGTGCGCCAGGCCTCGACGAGGTCCTTCTGCGACTGCTCCGTCCAGTTGGCCTTCTTCGTCGGATCCAGCGCCTTGCCGGCCATGTCCAGCGTCTCGTTGAGCGCCGCCATGCGCATCGCCGCCGCCAGCAGCGCCTGCTCGTCCGGCTTCCACGGCCGGTTCAGGCGCTCGTTGAAGAGCTTGTGCAGGTCGCGCGCCGTCTTGCCGTACGCGGACCACGGAATGCGGTCGGGACCGGCGGCTCCCTCGACCAGCACGCCTTGCGCGTCGGCGCCGATCGACTCCTTGTTCGCGCTCTTGCGCTCGCGCGGGTCGACGACGCCTCGGCGCTTCCACGCGGCGTGGTTCGCCCCGAGGAAGGCCAGTCCATCGCGCGCGGCGGCGAACTGGGCCTTGATGGCGTCGGTGGCCGCGCGCGACGCGGCGGATCCCAGCTTCGATTGCGCCGCCTCGACGCGCGCGATGGCGGCGGCGAAGTCGAACGCGGCCAGGTCCTCCTCGAGTCCGCGCGCCCCGCCCAACTCGCGCGCCAGGACGCGTCGATCCTCGACCGATTGGCGCTGGACGAACTGCGACTTCACCGCGGTCCAGTTCACCAACTGCTCGCGCAGGCGGCGGCCGACGACCTGCATGTCGTTGTAGCCGGCGGGCGAATCGTCCGGCCCGTAGGTGGGCAGCTCGAAGACTTCGACGGCCTGCTTGAGGCGCGCCTCGGCTTCCTCGAAGCGGCCCTTGTCCTTGAGGCGCCCGACCTCCTCGAGCACCGCCGAGCCCCAGTCGCGCGCCTTGTGCAGCAGCGCCAGCTCCAGGTCGCGCCGGCGCGCGACGAAGTCGGGATCGTCCTTCAGCTCGGCGGCGCCCTCGACGAGGCGCATGGCGAGCAGCGAGCGCGCTGGCTGCGGCGTGGGCGAGTCGAAGTCGCAGGCGGCGCGCAGCTTCGCCACCACCGCCTCGATGCGCGTGGCGCGTTCGGCCTTGGCCGCGCTGGCCGCGTCCAGCTCGGCGCCGAGCTCGTCGGCCTTGCGCTGGG
>JBEBCR010000408.1:0-2588 GCA_041157565.1 Planctomycetota bacterium
GGCGAATGCGCCACGCGCTTCGACTCCGCCCTCGACGCGCTCGAGGCCTTCGAGTCGCACGACGGCCGCGGCGCGAACCCGCGCACCGACGACGGCGCGAGCCTGCGTCGCATCGACGACCAAGGCGCCGCCTCGTGGAGCGGCTTGCCGCGCTGCAGCGTGCTGGTCGAAGCCTGGCGCTCCGCCGGCGGCGACAGCTTCCTGCCCGCCCAAGGCGCCCGGGTCCACCGCCAGGTGGTCGACCTCGCGCGGTCCAGCCACGAAGTGAGCCTGTCCGTGGCGACGCGCTCCGAACTCGTCGTCGAGGTGCTCGATGGCGGCATGCCCGCCGCCGAAGGCACGAACGTCCTCGTCGCCTCGTGGAACGAGCACGACGCCGGTCGCGGCTTGATGGCCGGCCGCGTGGACGCGGCGGGCGTGGTCGTCTTCCGCTCCAACCTGCCGGCGAACGGCTCGAACCTCGTCGCCTACGCCAACCTCGGCGCGCGCTGGGCCGTCACGAACGCCTTGCGCATCGAGGAGCTCGGCCAAGTGCGCCTCGAGCTGCCGCCCGCCGGCGCGAAGCCGCTGTCGATCCGCTGCGTCGACGCCGACGGCAAGGTGCTGCAGCCCATGCACCTCGAAGTGCTCGACGCCGGCCCGCTGGCCGCCCACGGCTTGCCGCACGCCCGGTTGTGGATGTCGGACGGCGCGTCGACGACCTGTCCGGTCGTCAACCCCCGCGGATCGATGCGCGTGACGGCCGCCATCGACTCGAAGCGCCATGCCGGATTGCGCACGCACGCCATCGCCGAGGTCCAACCCGGCGCCGCGTCGATCGACCTCGTGTTCGCGCCCGCCACGGCAGCGGCCAAGCGCGGCAGCGTCGAGTTCGCCTTCGAAGGCCTAGACGACGGCGCCGAGCTCTCCATGACCTGCCAAGGCGCGATGCAGCGCGATTGGCGTGGTTCGACCACGAACGGCACGCTGGTCCTGTCGGGCTTCGCGCCCGGCGCCAGCGGCTTCGTCGCGCGCACCAGCGATGGTCGCGTCGCGCGGGGCGTGGTCGAGGCGCGAGCCGGCGAGACCACCAAGGTGCGCGGCAAGCTCGAGCGCGCGGCGAGCTTCGCCTGCGAGCTGGGCGACGCCAGCCAGAAGACGCACTGGACGCTGCTTGGTTGCGACGATTCGGGCGCGCCGACCATCGTGCTCGCCGAGGGCTACACTGAAGCCGGCCAGTCCACGATCCGCGTCGAGGACCTGCCGGCGGGTTCGGCCTTGCTGGTCTGCACGCGCGGCAGCCACGGTTCCGAAGGTGGCGAGCAGCGCACGCTGACGAGCGCCAGGTTGGAAGCCGGCTCGAACACCACCGTCGCCGAATCGAACGCCTCCGCTGGCGCGCGCGTCCAACTGGATTGGCCCGCGGACATGCAGGTCCGGCTCGTGACCTTCGAACTGCAGCCCGAGGGAGCCTCCAAGCTGCACGTGCCCGTGGCCTGGTGGAGCACCCGCCTGCCCGCCGGCGCCGACACGCTCGTGGTCCCTGGCCTGCCGAAGGGCCGCTGGACCGTGGTCGCCTGGCCCCATGCCGGCGCCGAGGGCAAGAGCGGCCAAGCGACCTTCTTCGTCGATGGCGGCGAGCGGAAGGTGCGACTGGAGCGCTGATCGCCTAGCGCATCGAGTCCTGCCAGCGCAGGCATTCGGCGCAATCGCAGCTTCCAGGGAACAGGGCCGCGTCGGAGTGTTGCTCCGGCGCGGCTTCCGTTCCGGCGTAGCCCAAGGCCTGCAAGGTGGCCGCCATGGCGGAACCGCGCGAGTTGCGCAGGCCCCACCGCAGTGGCTCGCGTTGGCGCAGCCATGCCACGAGATCCTCGCGCATGTCGCGCGCGCGGTCCTTCTCCTTGTCGGCGAGGTCCACCAGCGCTTCCGGGTCGGCGCGCAGGTCGTACAACTCGACCGCGTGACGCCTCTTCAGCGGCGACAAGCTCTGGCTGTCGGGATGGTGGTCGACGAGCGACAGCACCAACTGCCATGGCCAATCGACCAGCGCCGCCGACTTGCGGTGCGACGAGATCAAGTGGATCGGCTCGGCCTGCCGGTCCTGGGCGAGCATGTTGCGACCCGGAAAGCGGGTTTGGCGCAGACCGGCCAAATCCAACAGGGTGCGACCCAAGTCGCTGTTGAGCACGACTTCGTCGCGGCGCGCGCCAGGCGGCGCTCCGAGCCAAGCGAGGATCATCGGCACTCGCGTGGTCTGCGGATACAGCTCGCCGTGGTCCCACCACACGCCGTGCTCGCCAAAGCTCTCGCCATGGTCGGCCGTGAAGGCCACGATGGCCGTGCGCATGCGCGGGCGGTCGAACAATCGCGCCAGTTCTCCGTCGAGGTAGCTCGCCTCCCCGTCGTAGTTGGCCACCACCCAGTTCGCGTCCACGACGCCGTGCATGTGCGGCGGTACGCGCTCTGCGGGCAAATGGCGCGCCGAAGGATGCGTCGCGAGCGGATCGCCCGCGTAGTACGCCTCGGCCGCGCCCTGCGGGGGCGCGTAGGGCGTTTGCGCGTCGTTCTCTTGTA
The DNA here is from genome assembly GCA_041157565.1 of Planctomycetota bacterium. Taxonomy (GTDB): domain Bacteria; phylum Planctomycetota; class UBA1135; order UBA1135; genus SXXH01. The sequence goes on from JBEBCR010000408.1 coordinate 2,554, forward strand.
GAGTCACTAATAGCGTTCGTGTTTGCAGTTTCTTT
>JBEBCR010000409.1:0-2954 GCA_041157565.1 Planctomycetota bacterium
GGGGGACCTGTTCGGCGCGCGGCGGGAGCTGCGTCTCTCGCGCTCTTCGCATCCAAGCGATGCGGCACTTCTCGAGTGGCAGCTTCAACTGTGCCTGGCGTTGCGCGATTCGGCTGGTGCCCGCGAGGCGCTGGACGCGCTGGTTGGAGCTCCCGAGGCGGAACTGGCACGGCCAGCGGTCGAGGACGTCGAGCGCGAAGCGCGCCGCGCCAGCGATGCTGCGGGCGCGGCGCGCTTCGTCTCCCTAGGCGCCTTCGCGGGTGCGCTGCTTGCTCTGGGGGCGCTGGCGCGCCGCCCGCGCTGACCTCCCGGACGCCGAGTCGTCGAGCGCCAGTCGCCCAAGGCTGGATGAAGCGCGCCCGTCGGAGCGTGGGCTCCGACGGGCGCACGTTTGGATCCGGGCGGCTAGGGTGTCGCGCCCGCGAGAACGCGGCAGCCTCAGAGGATGTCGAGGATGCCCGTGCCGCCTTCGCCTTGGAGGGTCGACACCGACGCACGGTAGTTCATGTCGGCCGACAGCTTGGCGTTCCAAGGCAGCAGTTCCTTGTCGCAAACGATGCCGAGCGCGACCGCGGCGAAGCCGCGCGCTGTGTCGGTCAGGCCTTCCTTCTTCTTCAGCATCGCGACCAGGGGATCGATCGAGCGCGAGTCGCCGATGAAGCCGAGGCCCGAGGCGATGGCGGCCTGCGACGCGAGGCTCTTGGCGTTGCCGAGCAGGGTCACCAGCTCGGGCACCAGTTCCTTGTCGCCCAGGAGGCCCAGCGCGACGGCCGTCTGCTTCAGCAGGTCGGGCTTGTACTTCGAGTCGAGCACGACCTTCTGGATGACGGGGATGGCGTCGCGGGCCTCGATCATGCCGATGGCGACGGCGATGTGGCCCTTGGTGTTGTCGTCGCCGGTCTTCTCGAACTTCTGGAGCAGGAGCTCCTTGGCCTCGAGGTCCTTGGCGATGCCGCACGCGATCGAGTAGGCGCCGACGCTCTCGGGCGAACCCGAGTCCTTCAGGGCCTCGCGCAGGTTCTCCTTGGCGGTGGCCGAGGGGGTCAGGCCCGCGTCCAGCAGGGCGCGCTCCATCACGCCGACGGCGATGCCGGCCCAGGGCTTGAGGTGGTTCTTGCCCTTGGTCAGCTGCGTCAGCAGGAAGTTGCGGCACTCCTTCTGGCCGTCCTCGTTGCCTTCGCCCTGGCCCGGCCGTCCGCCGACCTGGCCCAGCGCGATCATGGCGAAGTTCTTCGCCTGCAGTTCGCCATCGTCGCTGAGGCGCTTGAGCGACTCGCGGATCTCGCCGTCGATCTTGTCCTTGTCGCTGTCGCCGAGGATGCCCAGCGCCAGCACGCAGGTCTGCTGGACGACGTCCCGCTCCTTGCTGTTCTTGCCGATGGCCTCGACCAAGAGCTTGGCGACGCCCTGCTTCTCCTCGGGGCTGGCTCCAGCCAGGAGCTTGGCCATCGAGGTCGGAGCATGGGCGCGGATGCGGTAGTCCTTGTTGGAGTCGCCGAAGTAGCGCTTGAGCCACTTCAGCTGCGCCTGGCGCGAGGCGCTCGGATCGCTGGCGTCGCCGCCCTCGCCCGAGTCGTTGTCGATCGGCACGAGGCCGATCGCGAGCATCGCGCCGACCTTGACGTCGGGTTGCGACATGTCGGGCTTGTCGAGCAGTTCGACCAGCGCCTTCATGATCGTCTGGCGCGACTCGTTCTTCGTCGTGCGCGCGCCGATCAGGCCGAGGCCGTAGGCGGCGAAGGCGCGCGTGCGCATGGCGACCTGGTTCGAGCCGACCAGCTTGCGGCCGTCGGGCGTGTCGAGCATCAGGCTCTTGAGCTTCTCGATCGAAGCTTCGTTGGCGAGGATGCCGAGCGACACGGCGGCCGTCTCCGCGATCTGCTGCGACGAATCGCCGAGGAACTTGGCGATGATCGGCTCGAACTCGCTCGAGCCGTCCTCTGTGCGCACGTCGCCGATCTTCGCCAGCGCGATGAGCGAGGCGTCGATGATGTCGTTGGCGCGCTCCTTCTCGAGGGCTTCCTTGATGGCGGGGACGACCTTGTTGCGGATCGTCTCCTCGCTGGGCTTCAGCGCGTTCTTGGCCTTGTCCTTGGCGCCCGGGTTGAAGAACTCGTCCGTGCCCGAGGCGACGCCGCCCGAGTGGATCGCTTCCTTCAGGTTGAGGTACTTGTCCTTGTTGAAGCCCCACCAGAACTCCCACAGCGTGAGGTCGGGGCCGCTGGCGGCGGGGCCGGTCGAGGGGCCGCGCGGACCGGCCGCGGGACCGCCGGTCGAGGGTCCGGGAGTCGACGGGCCGGGGGAGCTGGGTCCAGGCGTCGAGGGGCCTGGCGAGCTGGGTCCGGGAGTGGACGGACCAGGACCGCCGCCGCCGCCGCCACCACCACCGGGCGGGACGGTGTCGCCGGGACCGCGGTAGGTGCCGCCGTGGGCGGTGGACACGCCTTGCAAGCCGAGCGTGGCGCCAGCGAGCAGTGCGGTGCAGATGAGGAAGTTCTTCATGTTCGTGTTGCTTCGGTCGGATCGGCGCGCGCGCCGTATCGGTTGGACGGACGACGCCGGGCGCCATCCGTTGGTCTGAGCGGGAGCTAGCCTACAAACATCGGGCCAACAGGGCAGCCCTTGCGGAGGAAACCTGCGGGGCGCGGGTGGCCTTGCGCCCCCCGCTGGCGAAACAGGGCTGAATCGGCCCAGAAGGGGGCCTGGAGGCCGATCTTGGCGCGCGGAGCCTCGGGGCGGAATCCAGTGGGGGACCCGTTCAGGCAAGCACGCCGCGACCCCGACGGAACGCGCCCGTCGAGTCTGTTTCGTTTTCGTATCCGGATCGATCTCACCGGCGCGCGGCGTCACGAAACCGAACCCCAAAGAGCCTTGAACCAGCCTCTAGCGTGGCACCGCGCGGGTGTCACGCATGGGGGCCGGAATGCGTTGGACCGAGGTGGGACGCCCGAATG
>JBEBCR010000410.1:0-18946 GCA_041157565.1 Planctomycetota bacterium
GCGCGCAGGCGACGCTCCCGAAGACCTCCTCATGCTGGAGGAGTACGGTCGCCTGCGCGGCGAGGGGCTCGACTGGCTGGATCCCGAGTGGGGGCTGGAGAGCGCGTGGCGACGACAGGCGGAGCACGACGAAGTGGAGGAGCAGGCCGCCTCCACGCGACTCGTCGACGTGCCGCGCCCCATGGGCGGGACCGTGCACGTGCGCGCCCTGGGCGCGACCTTCGCCGGCCTCGACGGTTCGACGTGGAGCTTCGGCGAAGGCGAGACGGCGCGCTCCTTGCTGGATCGGCTGGCCGGCTCCAGTCCCGGCCTGGAGTCGCAGCTGGCCGCCGCCAGCCTGTGGTCGGACGGCCGGCGGGTCGCGCCCGCCGAGGCGCTCTGCCATGGCGCGACCTACGACCTGGTGCTGGCCTTGTCCGGCGGCTGACCGCGCCGGTCGAGACTGGCGGACGAGTCGCGAGTAGACTCCGCGTCGACCGCATGGACCGCATCCTGATCCTGAAGACCGCGGCGCTGGGCGACGTGCTGCGCACGACCTCCATCCTGCCCGGGCTGCACGCCATGCACGGCTCGCCGCGCATCGAGTGGGTGGCCGCGCGCGGCGCCGTCGACTTGGTGCGCACCCATCCCCTGGTCGAGCGCGTGCACGCCGTCGACGCGGCCGACGCGGCCGACATGTCGGGCCTGCGCGCGGAGCTGTGTCAAGCAAACTGGACGTTGGTGGTGTCCTTGGACGACGAGGCGCCGCTGTGCGAACTGGCCGCGGCGCTCCCGAGCGCGCGCGTCGTGGGGGCCACCATGGTCGATGGCGCGCGCGGCTACACCGACGACGCCGCCGAATGGTTCGACATGGGCCTCCTGTCGCGCCACGGCAAGCGGCGCGCCGACGAGCTGAAGGTGCTGAATCGCCGCAGCCAGCCGGCGATCTACGCCAGCATGCTCGGCATCGCCATGGGACGGCCGCGGCTGGAACTGCCGCCGGCCGAGATCGCCGGCGCCGCCGAGTTCTGGCGCAGCAGGGGGATCGACGACGGCGTCCCGGTCGTCGGCCTGAACACGGGCGCCGGAGGACGTTGGCGCGGCAAGATGCTGCCCTTGTCGGCCGCAGTGGCGACCTGCGTCCGCCTGCGGGCGGAGCACGCTCGACCCTTGCGCTTCCTCGTGCTCGGCGGCGCGGCGGAGGCGGAGCGCAACCGCGAGTTGCACGCGGCCCTGGTCGGGGCGGGACTCGACGCGCGCGACGCGGGGGTCGATCACTCGTTGCTCGCCTTCGCGGCCTTGGTCGATCGACTCGACCTGCTGCTCACCTCGGACAGCCTCGCCCTGCACATGGCCATCGCGCGCGGAACGCCCAATGTCAGCTTCTACGCGCCCACGTCGGCGGCGGAAATCGAGACCTACGGCACCGGAGACAAGGTGGCGTCCACGGCTTCGGACTACTGCTCGTACCTGCCGGACGCGGACAATTCGACTTTGACTCCCGAGCGGCTGGTGCCGCTGCTCCTGCGGCGACTACGGTTGGGGCGCACTCTGGCCGACTGATTGTGTTGTAAGTTCCTGCGGGGGATTGTCTTATGTTCAATCGAGGCGCTTGCCTGGCCCGCTGGCGCCTGCTGGTCGGGTCCTTAAGGACTCCGGCGTTCGTGCCACCTCTCGGGCGCATTCGCTTGGAACCCAGGAGACCAGCGGGCTCGTCGGAAGGCTGTTCCAAGGCCCGGGATCGAATCTGGCGAATCAGGTCGGGACGCGTTCGCGCCCTCCTGCCGCCAATAGCGCTTTCGGGGTAGCCTTGGGATACGCCTTGCACGTGGTCCGGACCCGTCCAAGGCCAGTTCCCTCCACCCAGGACCCCTCGGGGACGCGCGGCCGCGCGTTCGCCACCCCCTCTCCATGAAACTCAACCTCCGCTCCGCCGCGCTGGGCCTCGGCATCCTCGCCACCGGGCTCGCCACCGAGGTTCGCGCGCAGCAGATGCCGCGCAACACCACCGACGTCCCGACATCGACGGGCTACACGGAGAACGTCGACTTCGGCGACGTGGACAACGATGGCGACTGGGACGCCATCTTCGCCGACGGCGGCGACAACGGGAACGACCAGAGCAAGATCTGGATCAACCAGGGCTTCGCGCAGGGCGGCACGGTGGGCATCTTCGTCAACCGCACCGCGCAGCAGTTCCCCGTCGTCCAGAGCAGCGGCCGGGACATCGAGTTCGTCGACTTCGACAACGACGCCGACCTCGACATCTACGTGTCGAACACCTCGCAGATCACCCAGCAGTCCAACAAGTGGTGGGCGAACATGGGCGGCACGCAGGGCGGCACCATCGGCTTCTACCAGGACCAGACTGCGGCCCGCTGGTCCGGCCTGGGCGGCGCGGGCTCCTCGATCGCCCCCTCGCAGGTGCTGGTCACTGGCGGCTACATCGACTTCAGCTGCGACTGCGACTTCGGCGACCTCGACAACGACGGCGACCTCGACCTCGTGCACTCGAGCTACGGCGGCGCCTTCGGCGGCCAATTGCCCACGCGCCTGTTCCTCAACAACGGCGCGGGCGTCTTCAGCGAGTTCAACCCGAGCGGCTTCCAGCTCGCTGGCCAGACGATCGTCGTGGGCAACCCGGCCGTGTGGGCCCAGGGCACGCAGGCCACGAACACGACCAACGCCACCGGCGCCAACGCGGACATCGCCTCCAGCGCGTTGGACATCGACCTCGCCGACATCGACGGCGACATGGACCTCGACATCCTGCACGGCGCGCGCCAGGAAGTGCCGCGCCTGTTCCAGAGCCGCTTCGCCGACAGCGGCGACGTGCTGACGGCCTTCCGCGACGTGACCGGCTCGAACTTCCCGGCCGGCTACTCGACGGGCGACGGCCACTACGAGCAGGAGATGGGCGACTTCGACGCCGACGGCGACGTCGACATCTACGGCCTGAACTGGGCCGCGGGCTTCGGCTTCACCGACGTGACGATGAAGAACACGGGCACGGGCACGTACAACACGCTGACGACCCTGACCAACTCGGACTCGGACGACAACGAAGGCGACTTCTTCGACTACGACAACGACGGCGACATCGACCTGTTCGTGGCCAACTTCGCCGGCCAGGAGCGCGTGTACCGCAACAACGGCACCGGCACCCTGACCTACCAGGCGACCGGCGTGGTCGTCCCGACCGACGGCACGATTTCGCTCGACGCCGATTGCTGCGACGTCGACGGCGACCAGGACTACGACGCCATCGTCGCCAACGACACGAACACCGCCGAGTGGTACCTGAAGAACTCGACCACGGCGAACGACACCTTCGCCCCGGTCATGTACCGCCTGACGCAGGCGGCGAACCGCGCCGCCGGGCCGACGCCGACGGTCATCCGGGTGCAGGTGTACGACAACGCTCCGTACTACATCACCTGGTACAACAACACGCGCCTGGAGTACCAGGTCAACGGCGGCGCGGTGCAGACGGTGCCGATGCAGTCCTCGGCCGGCCAGATCTTCCGCGGCCTGATCCCGGGCAACGTCGTCGGCACGATCACGTACCGCGTCGTCTCCAGCGACAAGTACAACAACACCGGCAACTCGGGCACCCTGACCTACACCGCCACCGGCGGCGCGACGGGCACGCCCTTCTGCTTCGGCGACGGCTCGGGCGCGGCTTGCCCGTGCGCCAACAACGCCGCGGCGGGTTCGGGCACCGGCTGCCTCAGCTCGCTGGGCTTCGGCGCGCGCATCGCGGGCTCCGGCTCGGCCAGCGTCGCCGCGGACAGCCTCGTGCTCACGGGCACGGGCATGCCGAACAGCTCGGCCTTGTACTTCCAGGGCACGGCCCAGGCCGGATCCGGCGCCGGCACCGCCTTCGGCGACGGCTTGCGCTGCGCCGCCGGCTCGGTGATCCGCCTCGGGACCAAGACGAACGCGGGCGGAACCTCGTCCTACCCGGTGTCCGGCGACGCCAGCGTCTCGGTGCGCGGCGCGGTCACCGCGGGCGCGACCCGCTACTACCAGGTCTGGTACCGGAACGCCGCCGCGTTCTGCACCGCCAGCACCTTCAACCTGACGAACGGCCTCACCATCGTGTGGGCGCCCTGATTCGACCAAGGTTCCAGCTCGAGTCCTTCGAGGCGGGCGGGGCGTCGCGCATGCGGCGCCCCGCCTGCTTTGGCGCCGGCCATCCGCGCGCGACAGGGATGGGGCGATCGCGCGAGAGGGCGCGCCGACTTCCGCCGCGCGCCCTCGCGCGCGACCGGCGCCGCGCGGCACAATGGGCGCGGATGGACGCCAGCCGCTACCTGCCCTTCGCCAAGCGCGTGCTGCGGCGCTCGGGGCCGCCGGTGCACCTGACCCTGTACGTCACGGGTCGCTGCAACCTGCGCTGCCGGCATTGCTTCCACCACGAGGCGGTCGCCGCGGGCGTCGAGGGCGCCGAGCTCGCGCGCTACGAGGCGTTGGCCGAGTCCTGCGCGCGCCTCGGGCCGCTGGCATGGGTCTCCATCGGCGGCGGCGAGCCGTTCCTGCGGCGCGACCTCGCCGCGATCGCGGGCTGCTTCGCCGCGCGCGGCCTGCGGCATCTCGCCATCCCGACGAACGGCACGCTGCACGAACGCTACGAGCCCTTCGTCGAGGAGGTCTGCGCGCGGCATCCGGAACTGCACGTGGCGATCTCCGTGTCCTTCGACGGGCCGCCGGCGATCCACGACTCGATCCGCGCGGCGCAGGGCGCCCACGCGCAGGCCATGGAGGGCGTGCGGCGCCTGAAGGCGCTGCAGGCGCGCCATGGAAACCTCGGGGTGGGGGTCCTCGTCTGCGTGACGCGCGAGAACCAGCATGCGCTGGCCGACCACCTCGAGGAGCTGGTCGACGAACTGCGGCCGGACAACGCGACGATCAACCTGGCGCGAGGCGCGGCGCTCGATCCCGCGCTGCTGTCGGTCGACGTCGCGCGCTACGAGGAGGTGGTGGCGCGCAAGGAGGCGTTGCGGCGCGCCGGACGACTCTCCTACTTCGACTTCCCGCTGGCGCGCCTGGCGATCGCGCGCGACGCGCTGATGTACGAGCACGTGGCGCGCGTGGCGCGCGGACAGCACGCCGAGCGCCACCTGCCATGCACCGCGGCGAGCCTCTCGTGCGTGGTCATGGAGGATGGCGAGGTGCGGGCCTGCGAGATCCTCCCGGACTCGATCGGCAACCTGAACGACGTCGGCTGGGACCTCGCGCGCCTGTGGGACGGCGAGCGCGCCAAGGAGCTGCGCGCGCGCATCGAGCGCACCCGCTGCGCCTGCACGTGGGAGTGCGCGCAGGCGGACAACGTGCTGTTCCACGCGCCGTCTTGGCCGCGACTCGCCGCGCGGGCGCTGGGATCGTGATGCGGCTGCTGGTGGTCGTGCCCTGCCGCGACGAGCGGCGCGTCGTCGAGCGGCGACTCGCCAACCTCGCCGCGGGCGCGTGGCCGGAGTGCGCGCGTCCGCATCGGCTCGTCCTGGTCGACGACGGCTCGAAGGACGACACGCTCGAGCTGGCGCGCGCGGCCTGCGCGCGGCTCTTCGATCCCGCGCACGTCGCCTGCGAAGTGGTCGCCAACGCCGCGCGGCCCGGCAAGGCGGGCGCGGTGCGCACCGCGCTCGAGCGGCGCGAGCGCGAGGTCGACCTCGTCGTCCTGACCGACGCGGACGTGGTGCACGAGCACGGATCCCTGCCGGCCCTGGCGCGGGCCTTCGCGCGCGACGGGCGCCTGGCGCTGGCCTGCGCCGCGCAGTCGTTCGTCGAGGACCTCGCCGACGACGGCTCGACGCGCGCGAAAGGCGGCGGCGCGCCGCGGGCGGCGGGCGCGCCCTTCGACCGCGCGACGGCCCGCGTGCGCGCCTTCGAGTCGCGTCGCGGCGCGCTCTACAGCCTGCATGGCCAACTGTGCGCCTGGCGCGCCGGACTGGGGCTCGCGCCGACGCTCGGCATCGCCGCCGACGACCTCGACCTCGTCGGTCAGGTGCGCGCGCGCTCCGCCCCGCCGCGTCGCGTGGAGCTGGTCGCCGAGGCCGTGTTCCTCGAGGTCAAGGCGCGCGGCGCGGCGGCCGAGGGCCAGGCGCTGCGCCGAGCGCGCGCCTGGTTCCAGGCGGTCCGGCGCATGCCGCCCGACGCCGGCCCTCCGCTGGCGCGGGCGCAGTCGTTCTTCTACCGCCACGCGCCCGGGCTCGCGCCGTGGGCTTGCGGCGCGCTCGGCCTGTTCGGCCTGTGCGCCTTGGCGTGGTGGCAGGGGATCATGGTCGCGCTGGGCGGGGCTGCGCTCCTCGCGCTGATGTCGGCGATCCCCGCGCTCTCGCATTGGACGCGGCTGGTCGCCACCATCGCGCGCGCGGCGCGGCTCGAACGCCGCGCCACGCTGCCCGACCAATGGAGCATGGAGCGCCGATGAGCACGCAGGAGACGCGCCGCCTCGACTACGCGTGGCTGTTCGCGATCGCGCTCGTCGCCGTGCTGCTGCGACTCGTCGCGCTCTCCTCCTACGAGGCGGCGCACCCCATGGCCGCGACGCCGGTGATCGACGAGGCGAGCTACGACCAGTGGGCTCGGCGCATCGCCGCCGGCGACTGGCTGGGCGGACGCGAGGTGTGGTTCCAGGAGCCGCTCTATCCCTACGCGCTGGCGCTGGTCTACAAGTTCGTCGGCGACTCCCTGCACGCCGCGCGCGTGGCGCAGTGCGTGTTGTGGGGACTCGCGACGCTGGCCGTCGGGGCCACGACCAGGCGCCTGTTCGGGCGGACTTCGGCCTTCGTCGCCGCGGGCATGGTGGCGCTGCACGGCGCGGGGATGGTGTTCCCGGCGCTCCTCCTCAAGGAGAACCTGTTCCTGCCGATCCTGGCGGCCACGGCATGGCTCCTCGTCGCGACGCGCTCGGCGCAAGGCGCGCGCGCCGCCGCGCTGTGGTGGCTGCTCGGCGCCTCGGTGGGCGCGGGCGCGCTCCTGCGCGGCAACATGCTCGTGCTCGCGCCGCTCTTCGCCGCCTGGCCGATCGCGCGCGCGCTGCTCGAGCGCCGGCGCGGCTTCGCGTGCGTCGCGCAGGCCGCGTGCGTGGTGCTCGGCGTGGCGAGCCTGCTCGGACCCGTGCTGTGGCGCAACCACGCCGTGGGCGGCGTGGTGGTCCTGACCACCTCCGGCGCCGGCACGAACCTGTACGGCGGCAACAACGCCGAGAACCCGTGGGGGCGCGCCACGGAGTTCAGCTTCATCCGCGGCATCCCCGAGCACGAGGCCGGCGACTGGCGCCGCGAGGCCGAGCGGCGCACGGGTCGCGCGCTCGATCCCAAGGAGACCAGCGACTACTGGATGGGCCAGGTGCTGGAGTCGGCGCGCCGCGATCCGCCGCTGCACGCGCGCATCCTGTGGAACAAGCTGCGGCTGACGCTCGGCGCCTACGAAGTGCCCGACAACCACATGATCGACTGGGACGCGCGCTTCGTGCCGCTGGCGCGCCTCCTGCCGTCGTGGGGGACCTTCGGCCTCGTCGGACTGGCGGGCGCGCTGTGTTACGGGGCGCTCGCCCTTGCGCGGCGCGCGCCGACCATCGCCGTGCGCTGTCCAGGGGGCGCGTTCGAGCTGCTGCTCCTCTTCGGGCTGTACCTCGGCACGATCGTCCTGACGGTGACGAGCGATCGCTCGCGCCTGCCGCTGCTCGTGCTGCTGGCGCCTTTCGGCGGCTGGTTGTGCGCGGCGGCCTTATCGCTGGCGCGCGAGCGGCGTTGGCGCGCGCTGGCGCTGCCGGCCATGGCCCTGTGCGGCTCGGCCCTCTTCGCCCACCTGCCAGCCCTGCCAGCAGGCGAGCGCGCCAAGGACATGGACGAGCGCGAATACAACCTGTGCGTCGCGCTGCGCGACGAAGGCGGTCGCGAGGACGAGGCGCGCGAGCGCGCGGCTGCGCTCGTCGAGCGCCATCCGCGCAGCGCGCGACTGCGCCTGTTGCTGGCCGAGCTCGACTTCCGCGCCGCCGCCCGCGCGCGCGACGCCGCGCGACTGGCGGAACTGGCGCGCCTCGGCGAGGCGTGGTGCGCCGGCGACGTGCTCGTGCCGCGTGAACGCTTCCGCGCCTGCGTGCTGGCGGCGTGGTGCCGGCTGGAGCTCGGCGAAGGCGCCGCGGCCTCCGCCGCCTTCGCCTCGGCGCGCGACTTCGACGGCGACGCGCTCGACCTGCGGCGCGGCGCGGCGCGCGCGCTGCTCCTGCTCGCCGAGTCCGAGCCCGGGCGCCGCGCCGAACGCGCGCAGGAGGCGTCGCTCCTCCTGCGCGGCGTGGCCGACGACCCCGAGGCTCGACTCCTCCTGGCGCAGGCGGACTTCGAGCGCGCGCGCAGCCTCGAACGCGGTTCCGAGGTGGGCGTGCAGGCCACGCGCGAAGCCCTGTCGCGGCTCGAGCCCCTGGCCCTGTCGCCGGACGCGCCGCGCTCCTTGCGCGCCGAGGCGCGCAGGCTGGCGGGCTGGATCCAGCTGTGGCTCGGCAACGCCAAGTCGGCCTCCAACCACTTCCGCGCCGCGCTCGACCTCGGCGACGCCGGCACGGCCGAACTGGGCCTGCTGACGGCGCTGCTCGCGCGCCGCGAAGCCGGCGAGGGCGATCCCGCGCTGCTGGCCGAGGTCGACGGGCGCCTGCAGGCGCTGCCGAGCCCCGGCGGTCCGGCGCTCGAGGAGCTGCGGGCGCGCCGCGCGCGCCTCGACGCTAGCCAGCCGCCTCGGCGTCGCTGAACTGCAGCGCGTGCAGGCGCGCGTAGAGCCCGCCGCGGGCGAGCAGCTCCTCGTGGCTCCCGCGCTCGCGGATGCGCCCCTTGTGCAGCACGAGGATCTCGTCGGCGCGGCGCACGGTCGACAGTCGATGCGCCACGACCAGCGCCGAGCGGCCGGCGAGCAGCTTGCGCGTGGCGTCCTCGATCTTCGCCTCCGTGCCCGAGTCGACGCTCGCCGTGGCCTCGTCGAGCACCACCAGCGGCGGCCGCGCGGCCAGCGCGCGCGCGATGGCCAGCAACTGGCGTTCGCCGGTGCTGAAGGTCGCGCCGCGCTCGGCGACGGGCGCGTCCAGCCCGCCTGGCAGGCGCGCCACCACCTCGTCGGCGTGGCTGGCCCGCAAAGCCTCCTCGAGGGCCGCGTCGTCGATGCCGGTGCGGGCCATGACGAGGTTGTCCCTCACCGTGCCCGAGAAGAGGAAGTCCTCCTGCAGCACGAGCCCCATGCGCGCGTGCAGCACGTCGAGCGGGATCTCGCGCAGGTCGACGCCGTCGAGCGTGATGCGGCCGAGGGCGGGGTCGTAGAAGCGCAGCAGCAGGTTGACCAGCGTCGACTTGCCCGAGCCGGTCGCGCCGACCAGCGCGGTCGTGCGCCCCGGGGCGATCTCGAAGGTCGCGTCCTCGAGCACCATGGTCGAGCCGTCGTAGCTGAACGAGACGCCCTCGAAGCGGATGCGGCCCTCGAAGGAGGCGCGCGGGCTCGTCGCGGGTCCGGCGACCTTCGGGCGCGAGTCGAGCACCTCGAAGATGCGCTCGGCCGAGGCGAAGGCGCTCTGCAGGATGTTGTAGCGCTCGCCCAGCTCGCGGATGGGGGAGACGAGCAGCGCCACGTAGAACCAGAACTGCACGAATTCGCCCGTCGTCATGCGCCCGTCGGCGATGGAGAGCCCGCCGACCCACAGCGTGCCGGCCTGGATGATCGACACGGCGAAGTCGATCGCCGGGAAGAACAGCGCGAAGAGGAAGATGGTGCGCAGGTTGGCCGACAGGTACGTCGACAGGTGCCCCGCGAAGCGCCGACCGACGTGGCGCTCGCGGCGGAACACCTGCACCACGCGGATGCCTTGCAGCACCTCCTGCAGGTACCCGTTGAGCCGAGCCAGCTCGGCGCGCACGGCGCGGTGCGCGTTGCGGGCGCCGCCGCGGAAGACGATCGAGACGCCCACCAGGACCGGCGTGCCGGCGGCCATGACCAGCGCCAGGCGCCAGTCGAGCAGGAAGATCGCCACCAAGAGCACCACCACCTTCAGCGAGTCGAACAGCAGCGTGATGATGCCGCTGGTGAACATCTCGTTGAGGTTCTCCACGTCGCTCGTGACGCGCGTCACCAGCGCCCCGGTAGGCCGCCGGTCGTGGAAGGACAGATCCAGCGACTGGATGTGGCGGTACAGCGCCTCGCGCAGGTCGGCGATCACCGCCTGGCCCGTGCGGTTGAGCTGCGACACCTCCAAGTGCCGCAGGGCGACCTGCGCCACCACGAGCAGCGCGTAGCCGCCGATCCACCACCAGAACTCGCGCACCTCTCCCGAGGGATCCTCTCCCGCTCCGCGCGCCGCCACGGCGCGCGCCACCGGGCCATCGAGGATGTGGCGCCACATCCACGGACCGAGCAGGTCGAGCGCGAACAAGCCCACGAGCACGGCGAAGCTCGCCGCGAACAGGCGCCAGTGCGGCCGCGTCCAGCCGGAGAGGCGCCGCACCACCACGCCGTCCCAGGCCTTGCCGGCCACCGTCTCGTCGTGGGCGCTCACAGGACCTCCAGCTCCTCGCGCATCTGCTGGGCGCGCCAGGTGTCGCGGTACCAGCCGGGGCGCGCCACCAGCTCGTCGTGGCGGCCGACGGCCTCGACCGTCCCGTCGCGGCGCAGCACGACGATGGCGTCGGCGCGCCGCACGGAGGACAACCTGTGCGCGGCGACGACCACGGTGCGGCCCGCGCCGGCGCGACGCAGGTTCTCGATCAGGCGCGCCTCCGTCTCCGTGTCGACGGCCGACAGCGCGTCGTCGAGCACCAGCACGCGCGGGTCGCGCGCCAGTGCGCGCGCGATGCAGGTGCGCTGGCGCTGCCCGCCGGAGAGCGTCACGCCGCGTTCGCCGATGAGCACGTCCATGCCGGCGGGGAAGCGCTCGAGCTCCTCGTCCATGCAGGCGACGCGCGCGAGTTCGCGCAGGCGCTCCTCGGAGAGCGGCTCGTCGGCGCCGAACTGCACGTTGGCGCGCCAGGTGTCGCTGAACAGGAAGCCGTCCTGCGGCACGTAGCCCAGCGCGGTGCGCAGCTGCTCGAGCGGCAGGCGCCGCACGTCGACTCCATCGAGCTCGATCGCGCCGCGCGTGGCGTCGTGGAGGCGGCCGAGCAGCAGCAGCAGGGTCGACTTGCCGCTGCCGGTGGGCCCGACCACGCCCAGCACCCCGCCGGCGTGGATGGCGACGTCGACGTCGGACAGCGCGTCGCGCTCGGCGCCCTCGTGGCGGAATCCGACCTTGGAGAGGCGCAGCGCGCCCTGCACCCGCGGCAGCGGCCGCGCCGCGGGATCGTCGACGATCTCCGAGCGCGCCGCGAGCAGCTCGTCGATGCGCTCGGCGGAGCTGAGCGCGCGCGGGTACATGCCGGCGATCCAGCCCAGCGCGATGATGGGCCAGAAGACCTTGAACGTCAGGTCGATGAACTTGAAGACGTCGCCGGCCGGCAGGTCGCGGTCGATCATCGCCCAGCCGCCGAGCAGCAGGATCAGCACGAATGTCGAGTCGAAGGCGGCGTGCGTCAAGGCGTGCGTGGCGCCGCGCACGCGGCCCAGCTCGACCTGGTGGCGTTCGACCTCGCGGCTCTTCTCGCGGAAGCGCTCCGCCATGGTCGACTCGAGGGCGTAGCCCTTGACGATGCGCACGCCCGAGAAGCTCTCCTGCGCGCGATGCGACAGCTCGGCCAGCGATTCCTGCACCGCGGTGCTGATGCGGTGCAGCCTGGGCGTCCAGGCCTTCATGCCGAGGCCCATCAGCACCAGCGGCACGACCATGGCGAGCGCCAGGCGCCATTCGAGCCCCGCCAGCACCCACAGGCTCGCCGGCACCATGACGAACGCGCCCGCCGAGTACATCAGGCCGGGGCCGAGGAACATGCGCACGTTCTCGACGTCGCTGGTGGCGCGCGAGACGAGCTCGCCGGACTTGCGCTTGGCGTGGAAGGAGAAGGGCAGCGAGGCGAGCTTGTCGAAGATCTCCTGCTTGAGCTCGTTCTCCACGTAGCGCGACACGGCCACGATCCACCAGCGCTGGAAGTAGCGGAACACGCCGCGCAGCGCCGCCACGCCCACGAGGAGCAGGAACAGGTCGCGCAGGAACTCGGCGTCCTCGCCCGCGCGCAGTCGGTCGAGCGCGTCGCCGATCTGGACGGTGAAGAAGATGTCCAGGAGCTGCGCCGCGGGGATGCAGGCGAAGCCGAGCAGCAGGTCGCGGCGATGCCGCAGGAAGCGGCCGAAGTGGCGCCACAGGACCTTCATCGAGGACGATGCGCGGCCGCGTCGGACATCGCGCCTCAGGAACCCAGCGCGCCGATGCGCGCGACCAGCGCGGCGCTCGCCGCGCGCAGGTCGGACTCGCCCGCCGCGGCCGCGGCGCGCAGCAGGGGGAAGGTCTCGCTGCCGTAGCCGAGCTCGAGCCCGGGAGCCCACAGCTGGTTCCTGAACCACGGCCGGCCGGGGAGCTGCGCCTCCAGCGCGCGGTAGAACTCGCCGCCCGTCGCTGGACGCGGCTCGAGGCGCTTGGCGGCCTCGTCGAAGGCCAGCGCCACCTCGGCCAGCGCGGCGGCGAGCGGCGCCTCGGCGCCCTGCTTGGCGCGCGTCGCCTCGGCGTCGGCGCGCGCGCGCGCCGCGAGGGCCTCGGCGGCTTCGACGGCGTCGAAGGCGCGCGCTCCGCGCTCGGCCAGCTCGGCCAGCAGCTCGGCCATGAAGCGCGCGGCGAGCTCGTGGCCGGCGAAGCCCGGGTCGAGGTGCGCCTCCACCTGCGCGAAGTCGTCGAAGGCGGTGTGGTACTGGCCGCCGCCGTTGCCGGAGAAGCCCAGATCCAGCACCGGCAGCGACAGATGGTGCAGGAACACGGTGAAGTCGGAGCCCGAGCCGGGCAGGTCGAGCGCCGGCTGTTCGGACTTGGCGGCGGCTTGCCATTGCGCCCACAGGGTCCTTGGCGCGTCCGCGACGCCCGCGTCGTGCGCGGGCACGCGCTCGAGCACGGCGCGCAAGGCGCCCAGCAGCCCGGGCGTGCCGTCCGCGCCGCCGAAGCGCGTGCCGGACACGCCGACGTCCATGTTGAGGTAGGCGACGAGGTTCTCGCGCAGCTCGGTCGCGTGCGCCTCGGCCCATTCCGTGCTGCCGACGAGGCCGAACTCCTCGCCGTCCCACAAGGCCAGCGCGATGCCGCTCGCCGGACGCCAGCCCTGCTTGGCGCGCGCGCCGAGGATCTCGGCCGCGCGCAGCAGCGCCACCGTGCCCGAGGCCGCGTCGTTGGCGCCGCGCACCCACGCGTCGCGGTGGTTGCCCGCCAGGACGAAGCGCGCGTCGCCGCCCGCGAGCCGCGCCACGACGTTGTGGAGCACCACTCGGCGGGGCGGCGCGTCGACCTCGAACTCGACCAGCGCCGGGCCGGGGCCGAAGAGCCCTTCCCCGCGCCGCTCCATGCGCGCCAGCAGGCTGCGCGCGTCGCTCGCGCCGATCGGCAGGCAAGGCAGGCGCGAGAGGGTGCGCTCGAATTCCGCGCCCTCGAGCCGCGTCGTCGGGACCGACGGCGGGGTCGAGGGGCCGCTCGGCGTCGAAGGGTCGCCCGGCACGCGTCCGATCGGCGTGACGGAGCCGCGTTCGGCCTCGTGCGCCGGCTTCCACTGTCCGCGCGGCCAAGGCGTCCCGCGCTCGAAGCCGTCGCGCGCGGGGTCGTTCCACAAGAGCACGCCCACGCAGCCATGCTCGGCCGCGAGGTCGATCTTCACGCCGCGGTAGGCGCCACCGTAGCGGCACAAGGCGATGGCTCCGCGCACGTCGACGCCGGCCGCGGCGAGCCGCGCGTAGTCGTCGCGCAGGCCGCGGCCGACGTCGACGACGAGTCCGCGCGCGCTGCCGCTCCTCGTCCCCGAGTTCACGAGCGGCACGTCGCCGGTGGGGATGGCCTCGGGGTCGAAGGCCGCGTGGCGCTCGAACAGCAAGGCGCCGCCGGCCTCGGCGCGCACGCGGGTGCGCAGCGGCAGCACCTGCACGACTTCGCGCTGGTCGATCTCGACGGCGAAGCCGGCCGCTTCGAGCCTGCGCGCGCAGCGCTCGGCCGCGAGGCGCGAACCGCGCGTGCCGGCGAGGCGCGTGGCCTCGGTGAGCTCGAGCAGCAGTTGGCGCGAGGGCGGGGCGTCTTGGCCGGCGGCGACGGCGAGCAGGAGGGCGGACCACATGGAAGGGGGCGTCGAGTCTAGGGCGCGCGCGCCCGAGCGTGCACCTTCCGCGCCCGCAAAACGCCCCGGACTCCGCGCGCCTCGTGCAAGCGCCCATCCGCCAGGGCAGGCGCGCGCCGTCCCTGGCCGATGGACGCCGCGTCCCGCCTCAGGTCCGGAAGCGCTGGACCAGGCCTTCCAGCTGGACGGCGACCTGCGCCAGCGAATCGGCCGCCGCGATCGTATCCTGGGCCTGCTTGCTGGTCTCGCCGGCGACCCGGCTGACCTGCGCGATGTTCGCGACGATCTCGCGGCTGCCGTCGGCGGCGCCCGACAGGCTGCGCGCGATCTCGTTCGTCGTGCGCGTCTGCTCCTCGACGGCGGTGGCGATCGAACCCTGGATCTCGCTGATCTCGCCGACCACGCGGGCGATGCGCACGATGGCCTCGCGCGCGCCGATGGAGTCGCCTTGGATGGCCTCGATCCGACCCGAGATCTCCTCGGTGGCGCGGGCCGTGGCGTTGGCGAGCTCCTTGACCTCGTTGGCGACGACGGCGAAGCCGCGTCCCGACTCGCCGGCCCGCGCGGCCTCGATCGTGGCGTTCAGCGCGAGGAGGTTCGTCTGCTGGGCGATGCTGTTGATCAGCTTGACGACCTTGCCGATCTCGTCGCTCGAGCACTTGAGCCGCTCGACCGCCTGCGTGCTCTCCTCCGTGGCCACCACGGCCGACTCGGCCACGCGGCGCGCCTGCGCGGCCGACTGGGCGATCTGGGCGATGGAGGCGCTCATCTCCTCGGTGGCGGCCGCCACCGTCTCCACGCTGCGGCCCACCTGCTCGGTGGCGCCGCTGACGGAGAGGATCTGGCCCGATGCGGCCTCGGCGTTCTCCAGCATGAGGCGCGACACGCCGCGCAGCTGCTTGGAGCTGCCGGCGAGGTCCTGGGCGGTGCGGCCGATGCCGCCGATGCTGCCGCGCAGGTCGCCGAAGAAGGTCCCCAGCCGATCGCCCATGCGGCCGACGAGGTCGTCGCCCTTGACGGGGATCGGACGCGTCAAGTCGCCCTGCGCCGCCGCGTCCACCACGGTCAGCACGAGGTCCACCTTCTCCTGCAGCTCGCGCGCCGACCTTTCCTCGGATCGGGCGCGCTCCGCCGCCAGCTCGCGCTCGGCCTCGAGCGACTTGCGGCGCTCCTCGGCCTGGCGCAGCTCGGCCTCGTCGCGCGCTCGGCGCTCGGCCTCGGCCTGCGCGGCGAGCTCCCGCGACTGGCGCTCCATCTCGACGCGGCGCGTGGCGTTGCTCCACAGGCACATGACGCCCAGCAGTTCGCCCTTCTTGTCGCGCATCGCGTGCAAGGCGATCTCGACCACCTGGCCGTCGCGCTCGAGGACGCCCTCGAACGGCAGGCGCGCGGCGTCGGCGAGGTCCGGGGCCTCCGCGATGCCGGCGACGAAGCCGGCGATGGGGGCGCCCACCAGCGAACCGTCCTTCAGGAGCGACGGCACGAGCGCGGACGCCGCCTGCGAGGCCGGGTTCTGCCAGCGCACGACGCCGTCGAGGCCGGCCCACAGCATGGGCGTGGGCGCGTTCTGCACCATGGCGGCGACGCGCGCGCTCTCGGCGGCGGCGGCCTCCATGCGCAGGACGTTGGCGCTCACCGCCTGCGCCATGCGGCCGATCTCGTCCTGCGAGGAGATGCCCTCGAGCCGGCGCAGGTCGCCCGACTCGAGCACCGACAGGACGGTGTTCATCGGGCGCGTGATGCCGCGTCCGGCGAAGGCGCCGAACGCGACCGCGATGGCCGCGACGAGGCCGAGCAGGGCGACCGTGTGCAGGCGCGCCTGGCCGTCGCTGGCGTCGGCATGGACGATCGATTCGTCGGCGTGCCGCTCGATCAACGCTCCCAATTGCTCGAGGTCCTCCTCGAGCAGGTCGAACTGGCGCTGGAACTCGCCCATGCCCGCGTAGGCCTCGGCCACCTTGCCGTCGAGCACGAGCTGCATGGTCGCGCGCGCGGCCGCGCTGTAGGAGTCCAGCGCCGGCTTGGCGCGATCGAGGGCGGCGCGGGTGTTCGGATCGAGCTCGAGCCCCTCGATGACGGCGAGGTAGGCGTGCACGTTCGCGTCGAACTCGGCCAGTTCCGCGCGCGATTCCTCGACCATGGCGCGATCGCCGTGGTCGGCGCCGACGATGGCGCGCAGCACCACGGCGCGGATGCCGTCGTGCATCATGTCCACCAAGGTCATGTTGCGCACGGCGGGCAGCTGCTGGCGCCCGATGTTCTTCAGTTCGCCCGAGAGGCGCGCCTGGCCTTGGAGCGCGACGAAGAGCGACGCGCCGATTCCGACCACCATGACGGCGATCAGTAGCTGGATCTTGTGGGCGACGGAGAGGTCTTGGAAACGCCGCAGCAGGCCGCGGCGGGCCTTCGTGGTGGGAGTGGACATGGCTGGTGCTGTCGTGCGGACTCGGCCACGGGCGGGGGATGGTCGTGGCCCCCTTCCGATTCGGCTGTGGTGCTGCCGAGGTCCGGAGCCGGGTTGTCGACCGCGCGCGGCGGCGCACTTGATCCCGAGCGGCCTGAACCGCTGCGGAGTGGGACGGACGAGCTCGGGAAGTCGCATTTTTGGCCATTGCCCCGCCCCGGCGGCTTGCAAGCTGGGCCTCGCGAGCCCACAATGCTGGGCTCCCGCATCAGGGGTGCGCGCCCGCTTGTGGCTGCGCCCGATCCGGCCCACCGAAGCACGCACACCATGGAAACCTCCCTCCCGCAGCGCCTCCAGAAGTCGGTCTCCGGTTCCTTCCAGAAGACCGCGCTGCTGCAAAAGCGCGTCCGCGAGCTGATCCGCGGCGCCGCCCCGCTGCTCGAGACCCGCGAGCGCAACCCGATCAAGATCGCCTTCCTCGAGATGGAGCGCGGCCTGATCGAGCTGATTCCCGACGAGGAATCGCAGCCCGGCTCCTGAGCCCGGGGACACCTCCCCAGCCGATCGGGCAGGTCGGGCGGGAGCGCCCGCCGCCGTCTTGGCCATGGGCGCCGCCTGTCCGCGTGCACTTGCGGAGGCGCGCGAGCTTTGAGTCGGCGCCCGACATCCGGCAATCTGCGCGGGCCGCTCGAAGCGCGGCCAGTCCGGCGAGCGCGCGCCGCATCCGCGTCATGAACGCACAGCCAGAGCGATCGACCCAAGGAGCCCGGGGAGCGACGCGTCCCACGCTCGTGGAGCGGCTGGAGGCTGGTGGCGCGGCCGTCGAGTTGCTGCGCGTGCCGTCCTCCTTGTACGGCGCCGCCTTGGCGCTGCGCTCGTGCGCCTACGGCCTCGGCCTGGCGCGGCCGACGCGCATCGACGCGCCGGTCGTGTCGGTGGGCAACCTGACGACGGGCGGCACGGGCAAGACGCCATTCGTCCTGGCGCTGGCGCGCGAGTTCGAGCGTCGCGGCTTGCGGCCGGCAGTCGTGGCGCGCGGCTACGGCGCGCGGGTGGGCGAGTTGAACGACGAGGGCGCCGAACTCGCCGCGCGCTGGCCGGACTTGATCCAGGAGCAGGACAAGGACCGCGTGGCGGCCGCGCGCCGGGCCGTGCGACGCGGCGCGCAGGCGATCGTGCTAGACGACGGGTTCCAGCATCGGCGCTGCGCGCGCGACCTCGACCTCGTGCTGGTCGACGCCACGAACCCGTGGGGCTTGCGCGCGACGCGCGCCTTGCTGCCGCGCGGGCTCCTGCGCGAACCGCTCGGCGCGCTGGGGCGCGCGGACCTCCTCGTGCTGACGCGGGTCGACCAGGTCGCGCCGGCCGCGCTGGAATCGCTGCGCGCCGAACTGCTGCGCATCGCGCCGGGCGTCGGCCAGTTGGCCGCCCTTCACGCGCCCGAGGCGCTCGTCGACGCGCGCGGCGCGGACCTGGGCTTGGCGTGGTTGGCGGGGCGCGCGGTGTGCGCGGCGAGCGCCCTGGGCAACCCGCGCGCCTTCGAGTCGGCGCTCGAGCGCCTTGGCGCGCGCATCGCGCGGGTCGTGCGTCGTCCGGACCACCACGCGTGGACCGAGGCGGACCGCGCGGACCTCGATGGCGACGCGCCGGTCGTGTGCAGCGGCAAGGACGCCGCCAAGCTCGCGCGCCTCGGCGTCGAAGCCAAGGTGCTGCTGGTCTCCTCGCGCATCGTCGAGGGCGCGGGCGTGCTGGAGGCGCGCCTCGACGCGCTGTGCCCGACCCCGGCGCGCCGCGTCGAACGCGCCCCGCGGAGGCGCGCGTGACGGAACGCGGGCCGGAAACGGATGTCCCGGGCGACGCGCGAGCGTGGCGTCCCGGCGCCGTCGATCCGCTGCGGCGCGCGGCGTGGCCGCGGCCCTCGACGCCGGTGCTGGGCAAGCGGGACGGGCCAGGGCAGCACGTGCTGTGCGCGCTGTACGCGGCGGCGGTGGGTTGCCTTTGGCGGCTGCCCTCGCGCCCGCGGCGCCTCGCCATCGACGCCATGGCCTGGCTCGCGCATCGGATCGACCGGCGCCGCGCCGAGGTGGCGCGCGACTACATCCGCACCGCCTGCCCGGGCCTTTCGCGCGAGGCCCTCGAGCGGCGCGTGCGCGCGGCCTTCGCGCACCTAGTCGAGGTCACGCTCGACGCCGAGTGGCGCGCGGCGCGCGTGCCGCCCGAGCGGCTGCTCGACCACGTCGAGCTGGACATCTCGCCAGCGGCGCGCGCGTTGTTCGCCTCCGGTCGCGGCGTCGTGTGCGCCACGGCGCATTGCGGCGACTGGGAGCTCGCCGGCACCGCCATGGCGTGGGTC
>JBEBCR010000411.1:0-3691 GCA_041157565.1 Planctomycetota bacterium
GCACCTCGTCGCTTGGCCGCGCCGCGTCGGCGTCGCGCGACTGCGCGCTCGCGCGCGGCTGCGTCGAAAGCGCCGGCGCCAGCGCCAGCGCGCACGCCAGCCAAGGCGCGCGCGCCGCGCGCGAGCCGGGATGGGCGGCGCGCCTGTGGCGTAGGGGATGCACGCGAGCCAGCTTGCCTGCGGGCGTCGCGGCGCGCCAGCGCTCGCGCGCGAGCGCGACTTGCGCGGCGGGCGAGCCTCGCGCTAGCGGGCCGAAGGCGCGGCGGAGCCGGCGTCGGCGATGCGCGTCACGTCGTGCGGGTGGTACTGCGCTCGCAGGCGCTCCTGGCGCTTCTGGTAGACGGGGTCGAGGCGCGCGTCGAGGTGCGCCTTGACGAGCACGCTCTCCGAGCGCGCTTCGCCTTCGCGCATGTCCAGGACCGCCGCGTGGTCGTCGAGGCGCTCGGCCTCCGACAGCGCGGGGCGCAGCCCCAGCCAGGCGAGGTGCGCGAAGAGGATCATCGGCACCCACACCGGCGTCCAGTACGCCACGCGCTTCAAGCCTTCGCGCCACGCGTCGTCGCGCGCGGGAGCCGTGGCGGGCGAACGCTCCGCGGGCGAGTGCTCGACGAGGGCGGGCGCGGCGGACGGAACGGCCACGGGGCCGCGTCGATCGTCGGAAGAGGGCGTCTCGGGCGCTTGCATGGACGTGGAGAGGCGAAGATGCCTGTCGACCAGTCCCGACTCAAGCCTCCAAGGTGCGAATTTTCCCGTTCCGTCCACCGTGGCGGCAGCCGCTGCGCGCCACCCGGCGCCGAGGACGCGCGGCGGGTCGAGCTCGAGCCTCCACCTCGTCGGCGTCGGGCGGCCCCGCGCGCCGGTCTCAGGCGCCCACGGGTCCCGACTTGGTGCGCCCGTACACGGCGTGGTCGCCGAGCTCCTCCTCGATCCTCAGGAGGCGGTTGTACTTGGCCACGCGGTCGGTGCGGCACGGGGCGCCGGTCTTGATCTGGCCGCAGTTGGTGGCGACCGCCAAGTCGGCGATGGTCGTGTCCTCCGTCTCGCCCGAGCGGTGCGACGAGACGGCGCGCAGGCCGGCGTTGTGGGCCATGGCGATGGCGGCCAAGGTCTCGGTCAGGGTGCCGATCTGGTTGACCTTGACGAGCAGGGCGTTGGCGCAGCCCTCGCGGATGCCGCGCGAGAGGCGCTCGACGTTGGTGACGAACAAGTCGTCGCCCACCAGCTGGCACTTGGCGCCGATGGACTCGGTCAGCATGCGCCAGCCGCGCCAGTCCTCCTGGTCGAAGCCGTCCTCGATCGAGCAGATCGGGTACTTGGCGACCAGGTCGGTCCAGTACTGCGCCATGCCCTCGGAGGAGAGCGTGCGGCCCTCGATCTTGTAGGCGCCGTCGTGGAAGAACTCCGAGGCGGCGGCGTCCAGCGCGATGCGCACCTCGGCGCCGGGCTTCAGGCCCACGGCCTCCACGGCGGCGAGCAGGAGCTCGATCGCGGCCGCGTTGGAGGGCAGGTTGGGCGCGATGCCGCCCTCGTCGCCCACCGCGGTGGCGAGTCCCTTCTGCTTGGCGATCTTCTTCAGCGCGTGGAAGATCTCCGCGCCCTGGCGCAGCGCCTCGGCGAAGCTCGGCGCGCCGATGGGCATGACCATGAACTCCTGCACGTCGACGTTCGTGTCGGCGTGCTTGCCGCCGTTGAGCACGTTCATCATCGGCGCCGGCAGCACGTGCGCCGCCGCTCCGCCGAGGTAGCGGTACAGCGGCAGGCCGCTCTCGGCGGCGGCCGCGTGCGCGTTGGCCAGCGACACGCCCAGGATGGCGTTGGCGCCGAGGCGCGACTTGTTGGGCGTGCCGTCGAGCTGGATCAGCGCGCGGTCGAGCGCCGCCTGGTCGAAGGCCTCGAGGCCCAAGACCGTCGTGGCGATCTCGTCGTCGACGTGGGCGACGGCCTTGCGCACGCCCTTGCCGCCGTAGCGCTTGTCGCCGTCGCGCAGCTCGCAGGCCTCGAACGCGCCGGTCGAGGCGCCCGAGGGCACGCAGGCGCGGCCGGTGGCGCCGGACTCCAGCGCGATGTCGACTTCGAGGGTGGGGTTGCCGCGCGAGTCGAGGATCTCGCGACCGTGGACTTGGACGATGGCGCTCATGGTGGGCGCCGATGGTAGGAGGGGGGGCGTCCGGATGGAACCGCCGACCTGCTAGACTCCCCGCCCGCGCGCGTCCGCCCGGACGGCGCGCGCGCCTGTCGTTGAAGAAGATCCACCTCCTGCCGAACCTCCTGACGCTGGCGAACGCCTTCTGCGGCGTGCTGGCGGTCTGCAAGGCCGTCGACGCGCTCGTGGCGGGGGACAAGGACCCGGAGCTCTTCTACAGCCTGATGTCGACCGCCACCTGGCTGGTGTTCCTCGGCATGCTCTTCGACGCGCTCGACGGCAAGGTGGCGCGCATGGTGGGCGCCTCGAGCAGCTTCGGAGCCCAGCTCGACAGCTTCAGCGACCTCCTGACCTTCGGCCTGGCCCCGGCGCTGCTCGCCAAGGTCCTCGTCGAGCACGAGGCGGCGCTGCTGGGCCTGTCGATCAACCACCGCGTCAGCTTCGTCTGCGCCATGCTCTACGTGGCGATGGCGATCCTGCGGCTGGCGCGCTTCAACCTCGAGAACGACCCCGATCCCGAGGCGCATCGCCACTTCAAGGGCCTGCCCTCGCCGGGCGCCGCCGGGGCGGTGGCCTCGACCATCCTCCTGTACCTGACCCTGAGGAAGCCGGCGCTCGAGCAGGCCGACGGCCTGCGCACGCCCTTCGGCGACCTGCTCGGCTTGTGGCCGGGCCTGCGCGACGAGCGCGTGCTGTCGTGGATGCTCTTCGGGCTCTTGGCGCTCGTCGTTGCGGCGGCGCTCCTGATGGTGTCGCGCGTGCGCTACCGGCACATGACCTCGGCCCTGACCGAGCGCGGCCAGTTCTTCACGCTGGTCGGCGTCGCCGCCGCGGCCATCGTCCTGTGGATGGCGCCGGTGCCGGCCCTGTTCCTCGTCTTCGTCGGCTACGCGCTGTTCGGCATCGGCGGCGCGGCGCGCAGGCGCGCGCAGTCCTTCTCCGAGGCGCGCGCGCCGTGAGCGCGGCGGCGCTCGCGCGCGAGGCCCGCCAAGCCGCCATCGCGCTGGGATCGAACGTGGGCGCCCGCGAGGAGCACCTCGCGCACGCCCTGCGGCGCTTGTCCGAGGCCGAGGGCACGCGCCTCGTGCGCGCCTCGAGCTGGATCGAGACGGAGCCGGTGGGCGGCCCATCCGGCCAGGGGCGCTACCTGAACGGCGCGTGCCTGGTCGAGACCACGCTCGAGCCGCGCGCACTGCTGGCGCTGCTGCACGAGATCGAGCGCGAGCGCGGCCGCGAGCGCGCGCGCGAGGAGCGCAACGGACCGCGCACGCTGGACCTCGACCTGATCCTCTGCGGGGACCTGGTGGTCTCCGAGGCGGACTTGCAGGTGCCGCACCCGCGCTGGCGCGAGCGCGCGTTCGTGCTGGAGCCGCTCGCGCAGGTCGCGCCCGACCTGCGCGACCCGCTCGACGGCGCCAGCGTGGCCGAGCTGCGCGACCACCGGGCCCTCATGGAACGGCGCGGCTTCCCGCGCATCGTCGCCTGCGAGAGCGTCGCGGCGGCGCGCGAGTGGCTCGCCTCCGCGCGACGCGGCGGCGGGGCCCCCGG
>JBEBCR010000412.1:0-3100 GCA_041157565.1 Planctomycetota bacterium
TACAACCCGAAGGCCTTCATCCTGCACGCGGTGTCGCTCCGTCAGGCTTTCGCCCATTGCGGAAAATTCACGACTGCAGCCTCCCGTAGGAGTCTGGGCAGTGTCTCAGTCCCAGTGTGCCGGTCCGTCCTCTCAGACCCGGTAGCCGTCATCGCCTTGGTAGGCCGTTACCCCACCAACTAGCTGATAGCCCGCAACCTCCTCCCTGGGCAGCAGCTTGCGCCACCGTTTACCGACCAAGAGATGCCTCTCGGGCGGACAATTCGGTCTTAGCAGCCGTTTCCAGCTGTTATCCCGATCCTAGGGGTAGATTGGTTACGTGTTACGCACCCTTTCGCCACTTTACTCGTCTTGCGACTTTCACGTACGACTTGCATGCCTAAGTCACACCGCTAACGTTCGTTCTGAGCCAGAATCAAACCCTTCATAGTGTTTGTTTCTTGCTGTTATTGGAGTTGAGCCGCGCCTCTCCAGGCGCCAGCTCGACTTGCTCGCACGGTTTCAAGGGCCACCCTTGTTTTCAAAGAGCACGCGTCACTGCTGGCGCTAGGGCGCCGGCCGGCATCGCGTCCTGCCGCCCGTGGCGAACTCGACCTGTCGGCCGCCGGAGCCGCCCGCGAGGGCCGTTCCGAGCTGCCAACCGCTGTCGCTTTCGCGCTGTTGGGAGGCGAAATGTTAGTGGCGCACGGCCACCGTTCAATGCCCCACCCTGATTTTTTCGCCCATCCCCGCGACCGAACGCCTAAGTCACTTTCCGACTGCGACTTAAGTAGCCGGCCCAAGGCCGACTCCGACCTCGTCTCCGGCCCTTTCCGGGCCTCGAGGGGGGCATTTGGTCGCAGGCGTCTCTCGCGGAGGCCCTTTGTCGACCGTGGCGGGCCCTGACTGGAGCCCAATTAGGCCACCTCGCCGCTGCGCCTCCCCCAGCGTCCATGCCCAGCGTCCATGCCCAGGGGCTCGGTGAGCGCCCCCTCGCGCGCGCCTCCGCGCCGCATCCAGGCTCGCACGCGACATCCGTCCGCCCGCGCCCGCGGCGTACTGTCAAGATCGCTTGACAACACGCCCGGCGCGCCAGCGCTCCACGTCAAGCCTGCTTGACAGACCGCCAAGTCCCGCTCCATGGCCGCGGAGGCTTGGATTCCTCGTGGAATCCAAGCCTCCGCGTGGCGCGCGACCCTGTCCGGCGCGCGGGTCAGGCCCGCACTTCGACCACCGCGCCCTTCGGCGCGATCTCGAACAGCTCCTCGACGTCGGCGTCGCGCATGCGGATGCAGCCCTGCGAGGCCGCCCCGCCGATGCTGTCGGGCTCGTTCGTGCCGTGGAAGCCGAAGCCCGACGAGCGCCCCCGTTCGTCCACCCACTCGATCCAGCGCGTGCCCAACGGATTGGCCGGGTCGCCGTAAGGGACGGGCTCGGCGCCGGGCCGGAACCACATGGGCTCCCGCGTCTTCTCCCCCACCGTGTACCGCCCTGCCTTGGTGGGCGACCGTTCGGCCCCCACGCCGCAGGGCCAGAGGGCGACCAACTCGTCGCCCAAGTAGTAGGCGACGAGGTTGGCGTGCAAGTCGACCACGAGCTTGGCCCGATCCAGCGGGATCTTGAGCTTCTGCCCGGGGTGGATGCGCTCGCCCTTGAGGCCGTTGGCCCGCGCGATCTGCCCGGTGCACACGAGCAACTGCGGATCCAGCTCGAGGGCGCGCTTGCGCACGACGATCAGGCTGTCGCCCGCCACGACCGTGATTTCACGCGCGGCCCAGCCTCCTTCGGGGTTCCAGCGCCGCCGGCGCTGCACCTCCGCGATGCTGCGCGACCACTGGTCGACCTCGGCGAGAGTGAGCTTCCACGGAGCCCGAAGCTGCAGCTCCAGCGCCTCGGTCCACAGGGCGGCGGCCTCGCCGGCCTTGCCTGCGCGCGCGGACTCCTGCGCCCGCCTGGCCAGCGAGCCCAAGGCGGCGCCCAGCACGAGGGCCGGTTCGCCATCGGCGGCGGAAGCCGGCACCGCCAAGGCGCCAGGCCCCTCGGTCAGGCGCCGCAGGGCGGTGCTCTCGGCGTTGCGCACTTGGGAGGCGCCGTCGACGACGGACAGCATGGCCAAGGCCTTCTGCTTGTCCCCGCGCACTCCGGCGGCGAGCCCCAGCGCCAAATCGCGGCGAGCCCCGGTCAGGGCTTGGGGACGCGCCGCAAGCCACGCCTCGAGGCCCTCGGGACGCAGCGCAAGTTCCTTGGCCACGTCGATTTCGCCGGCGTCCGCCTGCGCCAAGGCCACCGGAGCGGGCGCGGCGGTGGACTCGGCGGCAAGACGCTCGGGCTGCGGCGCCGGCGCGACGACGGCTTGCGGCTTGGCCGGAGCGCTTTCCAAGGGAGTCTCGCACGGCGGCGGAGCCGTCTCGGCGTCGCCGGCCAGCGCTGTTCCGCCCGCGGGCGCGACGTCGGCGCTGGCGGGCTCGTTCGCATCGGCCTGCTCCGCGTTCGGGCTGGTCGCCGCTTCCGCGGCCAATTCCTCGCGCGTCAACATGGCGCCCGGTTCGCTGGCCGCCGCGTCGACTTCGCCCGGCGCGCAAGCCGCACAGATCAGCGCGAGGGACGCGCAGGCGACCCAGCAGAGCCGCGGAGGGTTGCGTGCGTGGTCGAGGTCGAGCTGTTGAGGGCGAAGTTGCGGCGCCTGGGCGCGGGACGGCTCGGTGGAGTGCGTCATGGAGCGGTGCGAAAGGGGGCGATTGGAGCGGAGGCGGTATTGCGGGAGCGCCAGCCGGACCGTGCCCGTTCGGATCCCGGAACCTTCTAAGGTTCCAGGGGGGCCCGAACACGACGCGGGGTTGCCGCGCCTGCCGTATTGGGCCCGTTGGTGTGGTTGTTCGGCTCCGGGGGTCGGAACGGGTGCACGAGGACGCCAGCCACTCCCGCGGGGTCGAGACTAGCCTGACCACGAGGCGGCCACAATGCGCCGCAAGCCGCACTTGGCGGGCTTCCCGCAAGCATCGCGCCCCGCGCGCCCCGGAGGCCGCGCGGGGCGCGCACGCGCATGAAGTTCGAAGGTGGAGGCCTCAGCCGAGCTTGGCGAAGGCCACCTCGACGCGACCCTCGGCCTCGAAGTCGAGGC
>JBEBCR010000413.1:0-5330 GCA_041157565.1 Planctomycetota bacterium
GATCCCATCCTGCGCTGACGCGCCTCGCGCCGCCGCGCGGCGGCGCATGGCGACAAGTCGCGGGCCGCCTTCCGGGCGCGCCCGCGGCGCGTTCAGCGCGTCGAGCCGGGGATGTCCACGCCCTTGGCTCGCGCGCAAGCCAGCGCCTCGTCGTAGCCCGCGTCGACGTGGCGGATGACGCCCATGCCGGGATCGGCGGTCAGCACCCGCTCGATGGCGGCGGCCGCCTCGGGGCTGCCGTCGGCCACGGTCACCTGGCCGGCGTGCAGGCTGTAGCCCATGCCGACGCCGCCGCCGTGGTGGAAGCTGACCCACGAGGCGCCCGAGGCGATGTTGACCATCGCGTTGAGGATCGCCCAGTCCGCCACCGCGTCGGTGCCGTCCTTCATCGCCTCCGTCTCGCGGTTGGGGCTCGCCACCGAACCGCAGTCGAGGTGGTCGCGGCCGATGACGATCGGCGCCTTCACGCGGCCCGTGCGCACCGCCTCGTTGAAGGCGTGGCCGGCCTTGGCGCGGTCGCCGTAGCCCAGCCAGCAGATGCGCGCCGGCAGGCCCTGGAACGCGATGCGCTTCTGCGCCATGTCGAGCCAGCGCAGGAGCGCCTTGTCGCGCGGGAACAGCTCGGCCACGATGCGGTCGGTCTCGTGGATGTCGGCCGGATCGCCCGAGAGCGCCACCCAGCGGAACGGCCCCTTGCCCTCGCAGAACAGCGGGCGGATGTACTTGGGCACGAAGCCCTCGAAGCCGAAGGCGCCTTCGAAGCCGGCCTGCTTAGCGTGGCCGCGCAGGTTGTTGCCGTAGTCGAAGGTGTCCGCGCCGCGCTTCTGCAGCTCGAGCATCAGCTTCACGTGCTCGATCATGGTGGCGTACGAGCGCGCCTCGTACTGCTTGGGGTCGTCCCGCCGCAGGAGCGCCGCCTGCTCCAGGGTCATGCCGCTCGGCACGTAGCCGGTCAACGCGTCGTGCGCGCTGGTCTGGTCGGTGAGGATGTCGGGCGTGACGCCGCGCGCGATCAGGCGCTGCAGCAGGTCGACGATGTTGCACGGCACGCCGATCGACTTGGCGACGCCCTTCGCCTTCCACTCGAGCGCCAGGTCGATGGCCGCGTCGATGTTCTCGACCATGGTGTCGAGGTAGCGCGTGTCGAGGCGCTTCTGGATGCGGTCCTTGTCGACGTCGGCGGCGAGGAAGGTGCCCTCGTTCATCGTCGCCGCCAGGGGCTGCGCGCCGCCCATGCCGCCGAGGCCGCCCGTCACGACGAGGCGCCCCTTGAGCGTCCCGCCGAAGTGCTTGGCGGCCGAGGCCGCGAAGGTCTCGTAGGTGCCTTGCAGGATCCCCTGCGTGCCGATGTAGATCCACGAGCCGGCCGTCATCTGGCCGTACATCATCTTGTTGGCGGCCTCGAGCTCGCGGAAGTGCTCCCACGTGGCCCAGCGCCCGACGAGGTTCGAGTTGGCGATCAGCACGCGCGGCGCCTGGCGCGTCGTCTTGAACACGCCCACGGGCTTGCCCGACTGCACCAGCAGCGACTCGTCCGGCTCGAGGCGCGTCAGCGTGGCGATGATCTGCTGGAACGCGGGCCAGTCGCGCGCGGCCTTGCCGATGCCCCCGTACACCACGAGGTTGGCCGGATCCTCGGCCACCTCCGGGTCGAGGTTGTTCATCAGCATGCGCATGGCGGCCTCCGCCGCCCAGCTCTTGCAGCGCCGCTCCACGCCGCGCGGCGCGCGCTGGGGACCGGTCGGGACTTCGGATGCCTTGAGCGGCGGCAGGGCCGCCTTGGTGCTGGCGATGGCCATGGTGTGGTTGCCTCGATGGTTCATTGTGGAAGGGGCGCAGGCGACGGGGAAGCCCCGCGAGGCGCGAAAAGCGCGCCGCGCGCGCCAAGGCGATCCGGATCGTGGTTGAGACGCGCCCCGGCCTGCCGCAGGATGCCCGCCTTGCAGGAGCGAACGGGGACGGGGGCGAAGATCGCCGTGGCGGGCGCCATCTGGGGCGCGAGCCTCGTCCTGTCGCGCGTCGTCGGACTGGCGCGCGACCTCGTCGTGGGCCGCACGCTCGGCACCAGCGACGAAGGCGACCTGTGGCAGGCCGCCTTCACCATCCCCGACTTCCTCAACTACCTGCTGGCGGGCGGCGCGTTGACGGTGGTGTACCTGCCCATCGCGGCGCGGCACCTGGCGCTCGGCGACGAGGAAGGCGCGCAACGCTCGTTCCGCCGCGTGTGGAGCCTCTTGCTGGCGCTGCTCGTCGTCGCCACCGCGCTGCTTTGGTGGAGCACGCCGCGGATCCTCGACGTGGTCGCGCCCGGCATGGCCGAGGAGCGCCACGCGGAGTTGGCGAGCCTCGTGCGCATCCTCCTGCCCGCGCAGATCTGCCACGTGCTCGGCGGATTGGCCTCGGCGTGGCTGCAGGCGCGCGACAAGCACGCCGCCGCCGCCACGGCTCCGCTCCTCTACACCCTGGGCATCATCGTCGGCGGACTGGTCGGCGGCGACGTCGAGGGGTTCTGCCTTGGCGCGCTCGCGGGCAGCGTCGCCGGTCCGCTGTGCGTCCCCACCTTCGCCGCCATGCGCGGCGGCTTGCGGCTGCGCTTCGAGCTGGCGCCGAGGGACGGCGACGTGCGCGCGTACCTGGCGCGCTCGCTGCCGATCATGGTGGGCTTCTCCATCGTGGTGGCCGACGAGTGGTTCCAGCGCCGCGAAGGCGCGCTGCTCTTCGTCGGCGCCATCGCGGCGCTGGGCTACGCGCGCACGCTGCTGCGCGTGCCGCTGGGCGCGTTCGGCTTCGTCGCCGGCGTGGCGACCTACCCCGCCATCGCGCGCCACGTGGCGCTGGGCGAGCACGTCGCCGCGCGCGCCCTGGTGCGCAAGGCGACGCGCTTGATGCTGTTCGTCGGCGTGCTGTCGGCGCTGGTCCTGTGGTGCGCGGCGCCCGCGGCGGTCGAGATCCTGCTCGGCACGCGCCGCACGAGCCCGGAGCACGCGGCGGCGGTGGTGTCGGCGCTGCGCGCGGGCTGCTTCGGGCTCGCGGCGTGGACGGCCCAGCCGCTCTTGTCGCGCGGGTTCTACGCGCTGGGCCTGACGTGGCCGCCCGCGCTGGTCGGCACCGTCGTGGCGCTGCTGGCGCTGCCCTTGTACCCGTGGCTGCGCGAGCGGCACGGCATCGAGGGCGTGGCAGCGGCGGGCGCGGTCGCCATCGTCGCGTACGCGCTCGCGCTCCACTTCTGGCTCGAGCTCGAGTGGCGCAAGCGCCAAGCCTCGGCCGGCGACGGCCTGCCGACCTTCCTCGCCAAGCTCGCGCTCGTGGCGCTGCTGGCGGGCTGGCCCTGCGCGGCGCTCGCGGCGCGCATCGATTCGCTCGGCTGGCATCCGCTGGCGACCTTGGCGCTCGTCGGCGCGGGCGCGGCGGCGACGACGCTGGCGCTCGCCTTCGCGCTGCGCATCGAGGAGCTCGACTTCCTGCGCGCCCGGGTGGCGCGGCGCTTCGCGCGCCGCGCCTAGCGCCGCTCGCCGCGTGGACTCAGGCGACGAGCGGTCCCACCGCGCGCTCGACCGCCGCGCGCAGCTCGCCCGAGGCCAGCATGGCGCGCGCGGATTCGATGTCGTCGTGCAGCCAGCGGTCGCCGATCAGCGGATCGACGCGCGTGCGCAGCAAGGCGTGCGCGGCCTCGGCTCCGTCGCCGGCGCGCAGGTCGCGATGGAACTCGCGCGCCTGCGCGGCGCACAGCCACTCCATGGCGAGGATCGTCTCCACGTGGCGCGCGATCTGCAGCGCCTTGCGCGCCGCGATCGGCCCCATCGACACGTGGTCCTCCTGGTTGGCGCTGGTCGGGATCGTGTCGACCGAGGCCGGATGGGCCAGCGACTTGTTCTCGCTCGCCAGCGCCGCCGCGGCGACCTGCACGATCATCATCCCCGAGTTGAGGCCCGGCTGCGGCGTGAGGAAGGCCGGCAGGCGCGACAGGTCGGGGTTGACGAGCTGCTCGATGCGCCGCTCCGACACGTTGCCGAGGGTCGCCAGCGCGGCCGCCAGGTAGTCGAGCGGGATGGACAAGGGTTGGCCGTGGAACTGGCCGGCCGAGACGACCGTGCCGTCCTCGGGGAACACCAGCGGGTTGTCCGTGACCGAGTTGAGCTCGAGCGACAGCACCTCGCGCACGTGCGCCAGCGCGGTCTTCGTCGCGCCGTGGATCTGCGGCACGCAGCGCAGCGAGTACGGATCCTGCACGCGGTCGCAACCGGCGTGGCTCTTGAGCACCTGGCTGCGCTTGAGCATGCGGCGCACGTTGTCCGCCGTGTCGTGGTGGCCGCGGTGGCCCTTGAGCTCGGCGATGCGCGCGGCGAAGGGCGACAAGGACCCGAGCAGCGCCTCGAGCGAGAGCGCCGCCACCGCGTCGGAGCAGGCGGCGACGTTCTCGGCGCGCAGCACCGCCTCGGCGGCGATCGCCTTGATGATCTCGGTGCCGTTGATCAGCGCCAGGCCCTCCTTGGCGCCAAGGACGACCGGCGCGAGCTTGAGCTTCTTCAAGCCCGCGGCGGCTGACATGCGCACGCCGCCGACCTCGCACGACCCATGTCCGAGGTACGCCGCCGCCATGTGCGCCAGCGGCGCGAGGTCGCCCGAGGCCCCCACGGAGCCCTGCGCGGGCACGATCGGCGCGAAGCCGCGCTCGAAGAACTCGACGAGGCGCTCGACCAGCGCGGGCGACACGCCCGAGCGGCCGCGCACGAGCCCGTTCAAGCGCAGCACCTGCGCCGCGCGCACGATGCCGGTCGGCAGCGGATCGCCCACGCCGACGCAGTGCGACAGGACGAGGTTCTCCTGCAGCTGCGCCAGGTCCTCCTTGGCGATGGCGACGCTCTTGAGCTTGCCGAAGCCGGTCGTCAACCCGTAGACCACGTCGCCCTGCGCCACGTGGCGCGCCACGATGGCGTGGGCGCGCTTGACCTCCGCCATGGCGGGCTTGGCGACCACGAGGCGCACGGGTTCTCCCGCCAGCACGGGCTTCAGGTGCGCGAGGGTCAGCGAGCGTCCATCGAGGGTCAGCGTGCGCATCGCCCCAATGTAGCGGGAGCGCGCCGCGCGATCACGCCGCGGCGCGGCGACGGCCGAGCGCCTCAGCGCGCGCCCGCGCGGCGGCGCGTGTCCTCGTCCTGCCCGACGATCGCGCCTTCCGGCAGCTCGCAGGCGATCGAGGCCTCCTCGCGCAGGACGACGCTGCGCTTCTCGACCAGCGCCTCGCCGTTCCAGGTGGCCGACACGAACCACTCCCCGCGCGGCAAGCCCTCGATGTCGAGGTCCTGCCCGGGCGGCAGGAGGAACGGATC
>JBEBCR010000414.1:0-3959 GCA_041157565.1 Planctomycetota bacterium
TGCCAGATCTGCACGTAGTACGGCGTGACGTACTTCAACTCGGGCGTGCCTTCCTTCGGAGGCAGGAGGCGGCGCGCCCACAGCGCCAAGGTCGGCACGATGGCGCGGCGCGCCTCGCCGATGCGCTTGGCGTTGGCGACGAGGTCCGGCTCGGAGGCCTTGTCCCAGCCGCTGCGCGCCTCGAGCAGCACGTCGAGGTGGTGGAATCCGTCCTGCCCCGCCTCGAGCGCCTCGAGCAGGGTCGAGCGCGCGAGCAGCGGACCCCACACCTTGCGCTCCTTCTCGCGCGCCATGGCGATGGCGCGCTTCCACACGGGAAGCGACAGTCCCGGCGAGACGACGAGCTCCTCGAAGCCCAACTCGACCAGGCGCGGCAGCTTGTCCTCGAGCGCGGCCACGTCGGCGCACACGACGGCGCTGTTCGACAAGGGCGGCACGCCGTCGAGCACGGCGCCGCAGCCGGTGATCCAAGGCCCGGGCACGCGGTCGCGCGCCGCGCGCTCGCGCTCGAGCCCGATGCGCGACAGGTCGTTGCCCACGTCGCGCACCAGCGTCACGCCCGCGGACACGTACAAGGCGTCGTGGTCGGCGTCGTGGTTGACGAAGCCGTCGACGAGCCCGGGCGCGAGGTGCAGCCCCGACAGGTCGACGACGCGGGCGCCCTCGGGGATGGCGAGGTCGGGCCCGACGGCCACGATCGTGTCGTTCTCCACCAGCACCACCGCGGGCGCGGCGGGCGAGTCGTCGACGAGGGTGTGGACCACGGCCCCCTTGAGGGCCACCACTTCCAAGAGGAGCGCCAGCATCGCGGCTACTGTAATGAAAGCCGGATCCGGCGTGCACTGCGCTATGCTCGGCGGGATGGAGGAGCGCGCAAGGGTTCGGTTGGTGGGCGAGTCCACGGGCGGGCCGTGGGTCTTCGGGAGGTCGGTGGCCCCCGTGGACTGGAAGCCGCGCGACGGCGACCTGGTCGACGTCGAGGACGAACGCGGCCAGCACGTGGGCACCGGCTTCTGGAACAGCCGTTCCGACGTGCGGGTGCGGCTCCTGTCGCGCGGCAAGAAGAGCGACGTGCGGCAGGAGCGCGAGTTCCTGCTGCGCAAGCTGGCCGCGGCCGATCGGCTGCGCAGGAAGACCCTGCGCTTGCCGGACACCACCAGCGCGTGGCGCCTGTGCCACGCCGAGGGCGACGACCTGCCCGGGCTGATCGTCGACAAGCTCGGCGACGCGCTCGTCGTCGAGCACCATGCGCTGGCGTTCTGGCAGCGGCGCGCGCTGGTCGAGGAGGTGCTGCTCGAGCTGCACCCCGGCGCCAAGGTCGTGCACCGCGTGCCCAAGGGCGCGGCCGACGCCGAGGGCTTCGACCCGGAGGAGGCGCCGCGCGACGTGGGCGAGGTCGAGATCGAGGAGAACGGCTTGAAGTTCCTCGTCGCGCCCGGCGCCGGCCACAAGACCGGCTGGTTCTGCGACCAGCGCGACAACCGCCTCAAGGTGGCCCAGCTGTGCAAGGGCGGCGACGTGCTCGACGTGTGCTGCAACATGGGCGGCTTCGCCCTGCAGGCGGCCTACTCGGGCGCGTGGCGCGTGCGCGGCGTCGACCTCGACGAGGTCGTGCTCGAGCGCGCGCGCGACGCGGCGCGGCGCAACAACCTCGCCAACGTCGAGTTCATCCACGCCGACGGCTTCGACGCGCTGCGTGGCGTCGCGCGCGAGAAGGACCGGCCCAGCGTGGTCGTGGTCGATCCGCACAAGCTGATCCGCTCGCGCGCGCGCGACGAGGAGGGCTTGAAGAAGTACAGCGACTGGAACTCCCTGGCGATCGCCGCCGTGCGGCCGGGCGGCATCGTGGCGACCTTCTCCTGCTCGGGCGCGCTCGACCTGCCGAGCTGGCTCGGCATCGTGTTCCGCTCGGCGCGCCGGGCCGAGCGCGAGGTGCGCCTGCTCGAGATCCTCGGGGCCGGTCCCGACCACCCCCAGCGCCCCGACTTCGCCCGCTCGCGCTACCTGAAGGGCGCGATCCTGGCCGTCGACTGAGGAGTCGCGCCTCCGCGGGGCGGGGTGTTGAACCGCGCGCCCGCTCGCGCCATACTGTCGGCCAGCGAGACCCCTCGCTCCACGCGCCCTGCTGGACCCAACGGTCCAGGAGGGCGCGTCCGTCGGGCGAGGGCGGTTTTGTGACAACCAACGACTCCCGCCGCACCAGCTTCGAGCCGGCATCGCCCTCGAACTTCGGCGCGGCACGCCATCAACGACGCAGCCCGACCGACAGCTTCGCAAAGGACCCGCAGCATGAGCCTCCAACTCCTCGTCGCCCAGGACCAGTGGCAGGAATTCGACGACGCCTGGACCAAGCTCATCTCCTCCGGCGGCGCCGTCGAGGAGGTCGTCGCCGCCCTGCGCATCGTGCAGGAGAAGAAGCGCATGGCGCGCTGCATGCAGATGGTGCGCACGCACGTCGAGGCGCTGTCGCTGACCGGCCGCCACGCCGACGCCGCGCGCCTGCTTGGTTGCGTGGTGTCCAGCGGCTCGGGCGGCGGCGAGCTGGCCCCGATGATGTTCGAGCACATCGAGAAGGCCTGGGGCTCCAACGCCTGGTACCCCGCCTACGCCGCCATCGCCGGCATCAAGGAAGGCAACTCCGACGCGCGCGGCGTGTGGATCTCCTTCGAGCGCCTCTTGGCCTTCGAGGAGGGCAAGCTGGTCCACCATCCCGGCGGCTGGGGCGTGGGCGAAGTCGTCAAGCTGCACCCCGAATCGCTCGAGGTCGACGTGCGCTTCGGCTCCGGCAAGAAGGACCGCTTCCCGCTCTCGGCCGCGGTCGACATCTTCGAGCCGCTGTCCGAGGAGGACCTGCGCGCGCAGAACTACCGCGACGCCGACGGGCTGCGCAAGCGCATGAAGGACGACCCGTTGTCGGTCCTGCGCGCCATCCTGTCGCGCCACGGCGGCCGCGCCTCGAACACCGGCATCAAGAACGCGATGCTGCAGATCGGCATCGACGGCAGCGCCTGGAGCTCGTGGTGGAAGCGCGCGCGCCAGGCCGCCGAGCACAGCGAGTGGTTCCGCGTCACCGGCACCGCAGCCAAGGGCGACATCATGCTGCTGCGCGCCGCCACCGACCCGGTGGCGGACATGCGTCGCACGCTCGAGCACCTCGGCTCGCTGCAGGACCTCATGGCGCGCCTCAAGACGCTGCTCGCCAGCAAGCCCACGCCCGACATGCACGCGATGATGCTCGAGGTGCTCGAGAAGAAGATCGCCGCGAGCAACGAGAAGGACTCGGTCAAGCTGCCGGCCTTGATGCTCCTGCGCGACGAGCGCGGCAGCACTCCCCAGCTGCTCGTCGACCGCCTGCGCGTCGCCGCGGCCGAGCCGGCGCCCGCCGACGCCGCCCAGCCGCCCGCGCTGTGGAAGCTCTTCAACCTGCTCGTGCAGATGCGCGACCAGGAGCGCTGCGTGGCGCTCCTGCAGGAAGTGCTGCCCGATTCGTGGGCCGACGAGGGCCTCAAGCACATCGCCCACGCCACCCAGCACATGGTGCGCCCGTTGATCGACGCGCTGGCCTCCGCCGGACGCAAGCAGGAGCTGGCGGCGCTGTACGCCGAGCTCTTGTCGCGCCCGTTGCGCGCGCCCGACGTGCTCGTGGCGCTGTCGCGCATGGCCGAGTCGGGCAAGCTCAAGGGCACCTGGCCCGCCGCGCCTGCGCGCGCGCAGGCGATGCTCACGCTCGCCGTCAACCTGCGCGTGCGCCACGCGCAGGCCAAGGCGGCCGGGGCCAAGAAGCTCGAGGAGGCGCTCGAGCGCACCAACGAGCGCCTCGTCGAGCTGCTCACCAAGGGCGACGAGCCGCTGTTGAAGCGCCTGCTCGACCAGGCCGACAACACCGCGCTGCGCTCGGCGCGCTCGCTCGTGCGGCGCGGCGTCGACGAGCGCCTCGACAACGTCGTCTCCGAGCTGAC
>JBEBCR010000415.1:0-5604 GCA_041157565.1 Planctomycetota bacterium
CGACGACGCCGAGCAGGTGCTGGCCTTGGCCACCGATCCAGACCATCTCGACGCGGTGCAGCCGCCCAAGCGGGACTGGGGCAACGAGCACACGTTGTCCATGCTGCGCAAGGGAAGCGAACTCGGGCTGTTGGACCTCGTCGTGCGTGTCGAGTCCGCGCGCGCGCACGAGACGCCCGAGCCATGGCCCGATTCGGACCTGATGCGCGCGCGCTGGTGGCTCTTGGCGGCGTGCGGCCGCTTCGAGGTCGCCACGCGTCAGGCCGACGAGGATCTGCGTGCGTTGGAGTCGGAGGTGGAGGCCATGCGCGCATACGAGGAACGCCCGGACTGGGCTCCCTTCCTCGCGGGCTTGCGGCGCGAGCGCGACGCCGTGCGGACGGCGTGCTTGCGCCTAGCCGAGGTGGCGCGCGAGCCCGACGAGGCCATCGCGCTGGCCGAGCGCGACCTGCGACTCCTCGACCTGCGCATCGCCGCCTTGGGCACGCAGGCGCGCTTCGCCGACCTGCGCCTGCAGGACCTGCACGATCGCCTGCGCGCGGCCGTGGCGTCCTTGGCGCACTTCGGCTGCACCGCGGGCGGACAGCCCTTTGGATTGGGGCCCGATCTCGAAGGCAAGCTGTCGGTCCCCGCCAGGCTCTCCCGCGCGCGCGCCCTGCGCGACTTGCTCGCCGCCGAACCGGCGCAAGCCGCGTGGGCGGCCGCGTTGCAGGCCGTGCAGGACAGTCCGCGCTACGAGAACTCGCGCTGGCCCGCGGGCGGCCTGGCGCCGCAGGAGGACCTGCTGCCGCTGGGCGCGGATCCGGACTCGGGCCTCTTGGAGTTCGCGCACCTGCCGAGCGGAGAGCCTCCGCGTCGCGCAGCCGATGGCCGCATCGAACCGCGAGCGGAGCACGCGATCGTGCTCGTCCTGCTGCCGGGAGGCCGCATCGTCCAGCGCATCGACCCGCGCACGAAGAGGGCCATCGTCTTCGGCAAGGACTTCCCGCGCGCCGACGAGGAGGAGCTGGAGGAGGAGCTGTTCGAGCACGATGTGCCCCCGTTCTTCTGCGCCAAGCACGAGCTGACCGAGGCGCAATGGTCGCGCCTCGCGGATTCGGCCACGCTGCACGAGGCTCGCCACGCTTGGCTTTCGCGCGGACTGCGACCCGCCGCGGGGATCGACTGGCATGCCGCCACGCGCGTGCTCGCCTCGGCCGGGCTCGCGTTGCCCTCCGCCGTGCAGTGGGACCACGCCGCCTTCGGGTTCGAGGTCGTCGGCGAACCCGCGCGACGCGACGTGCGCCATTGGCCCATCGACGTCGCGAGCGCCAAGGCTGGCTTGTCGTGCAACATCGCCGACCGATCGTACGCGGTCGGCAACAAGTACGAGGGCGAGGTCAGCGCCTGGGACGACGGACATGTGCATGCCGCTCCCATCGGGGCATTGCGTGCCAATCCCTTCGGAGTCCACGAGCTCTACGGCAACGTGTGGGAGTGGTGCTCGGACCGCGGCGCCGACGATTTGTACTGGGCCAAGGGCGGCGCGTACTCGACATCGCGGGAGCAGTTTTGCTGGGGCGAAGCGAATTACCTTAATCCCCGCACGCTGGAGCCGACGCTCGGCCTGCGGGCCGTGCGCGCGTTGCGCTAGCAGGACGAGCCGCCGCGCTGCCCTTTGGGGCATTTGGACGGGACATTTGCCGCGGCTCGCGAAATGGCCGTTTCTGCTCGCGTTTGACCATGCGGGCGAAGCCGAAACGCTTTATTATTCAGCAAACTTGCATTCAGGCGTTCGCGCCCGCCCTTGGCCGAGCGGCGAGAGGCAAGTGACCGCTCAACTCCCCATGAGCACGCCACACCTAGGATTCCTCGTCGCCGGCTTCGTCGCCTGCTCCGTCTGCGCGCAGGCTCTGCCGCAGGCGACCCATGCGCCCACGCGTCCGTCCACATCCGAACGGCCGTTGCTGAACGCTCCAGGCGCTCTCGTGCTCGGGGCGGTCGGCGAACCGTCGCTCCTCGCCGGCGCCAACACCTTGGGCCTCTCGTGGTCCGACACGAACAGCTTGGAGTCGGGCTACGAAGCCCAAGTCTCGAACGACGGGGGAGCGACGTGGTTCGTCAAGGGCTCCACCGGGAAGAACGGCGTCGAGCTGCAGTTGCAGCACCTGACGCTGCCGACGAGCGCCGGACAGTCCCTGCTCGTGCGCGTGCGCGCCACCGACGCACTCGCGCCGGCAGGAGCGTTGGACTCGCAGGCGACGACGAATCCTCCCACGGCCGTGTCGGGCGTCGCGAGCTTCCCCTTCGGTCGCATGTACGCGCCGCAGGATCCAGCCATCGCTTCGTTCTCCGCCGCGGGCGTGGAGCTGCGCTGGCGGGACACGAACGTCTACGAGTCCGGCCACGAGCTGCATCTATCCAGCGACGAAGGCATGACTTGGCAGTTGATCGAGTCGACCGCGGCCTCTGGCAGCGCGCAAGCCAGCGCGCTCGTGCCCGCGAGCGACCTGCTCGCCGCGCAGCAAGGCCAACTGAGCCTGCGCGTGCGCGCCAAGCCTCCCGGCGAGCCCGTCTTCACCGACGGACCCGCGTCGTCGGACCACGTCTCGAACTCGGTCGTCGTCGTCGCGAACTCCCTGCTGCAGCCCGCCGGCCAGCCGAGCCTCGGGGCGGTGGGCCCCGACAGCCTGGTCGTCTCGTGGTTCGACACGAACGTGTTCGAAGCGGGCTACGAGGTGCAGACCTCGTTCGACGCGACCAACTGGGAGGCCAAGGCGCAGGTCTCCGCCGACGCCACCACCGCCACGGCGACGGGCGTCGTCTTCCCCGGCGCGTCCACCAACCAGGTCCTGTTCGTGCGCGTGCGCACGCGCGTGCCGGGCGAGCCGACGCCGCCCACGGCCGCGGCGATCGCCACCCAGCCCATCGTGTACGATTCGCAAGCGCTGCGGCCGGCGACCAACCTCGCGTTGCGTGCGCTATCCGGAACGCCAGGCCAGCAGGGCGGCCAGGCGCGCCTCGAGTGGGTCGACACCAACCTCGCCGAAGGCGGCTACCAAGTGCAGGCGAACTACGCCGCTCCCGGCGCGCCCGGGGCGTGGATCGTGGTGGCCACCGTGGGCGCCAACGCTTCCGTCGCGGACGCGAGCGGCCTCGTGCTGCCGGCCGACGCGTCCCAGCACTTGCGCTTGCGCGTGCGCACGATGGCGCAAGGCGAAGCGGGCGCCACGCAGGCCCAGGTGCATTCGGCCGAGCTCGTCGTGGTGCCGGGCACGGTCGTGCCCGCGCGCGACTTCACGCTGTATGGCGTCAATCCGCTCGCCGCCCTCGTCAGGCTGCGCGAGGCCAACCTGCCCGCCTACTCGAATGGCTACGAGCCGCAGACCTCGAGCAACGGCGGGCCGTGGATCGTCAGGGCGTGGGGCGGCGAAGGGCTCGTCCCGAGCCCGCAGTCGGTCGGCTTCCAGCGCGGCGCGATCGTCGGCTGCGTGGTGCCTTGCTACCCGCTGGGCGGCGACCTGCGGCTGCGCCTGCGCACCTTGCGCGCCAACGAGTCGCCTCGCGCCGACGGCTCCGAGGCCACGTCCGGCGTGGACGACATCCTGTCGACCGAGATCACCTTCGCGCTCGCGGCCGACGAGTTGCCCGAGCTGTTCCCGCCCGCGGACCTGCGCTTCCGCTCCAAGTCGGCGGATGGCTGCGAGCTGGTGTTCACGGACACCAACATCGACGAGAGCCACTACACCAGTTGGATCACCTACGGCTTGAACTTCCCGCCGGGTTCGCCCAACGCGGGCTTGCCGATGTACTACCGCAACGCGTCGGTGGGCGAAGGCGACTCCGGCTCGGCACCGCCCCTGGCGGCCGACGGCGCCATCCAGCGCGTGCTGGGCCTCGCCATTCCCTACGAGGCGCTCGAGGGCGCTGGCCTCACGATCCAGCGTCGCACGCGCGTGGAGTCCGTCTCGCGGCTGCCCAATGGGTCCAACTCGCCGATCCAACCCGCCGACAGCGTGAATGCGACCACCGTGCAGGAGGACCCGCGCATCAGCCTGGCGGCCGCCATCGATTGGGGCGGCGAACTCCTGCAGGCGCAGACTCCCGGCCAACCGACGGGACTCCACGCCCGGCCGGAGGATGTCAACTTGACGACCTTGACGCTGCGCTGGACCGACCAGTCGGGCCTCTCCAACAGGGCGCACACGTTCGAAGTGCAGCGCTTGAACGAGGGCCAAGCCGACAACGACGAGTCCTGGGATCTGGTGGGCACGCTGGGATCGCACGGCCTCGCCTACACGGGGACCTCCAACGCGACGATCGACCTGACGGGCATGATCCCGTCGCGCACCTACAAGTTCCGCGTGCGTTCGTCGCGTCAAGGTCCATGGTCGGCCACCTCCGCCACGGTCGTCGCGGGCGGCCTCGGCTACGCGGTGGGGGACCAGTTGTCGACCACGGGGCACCCCGGGGCGTCGGCGCTGCTGCGCGTCGCCTCCATCGGCGCCGGCGGAAGCATCGCCAGCCTGCAAGTGCTGTCGGGCGGCGAGTACGGCTACAAGCTGCAAGGGCCGACCACGCTCGTCGGCGGCCAAGGCGCGCAAGCGTCGGCGGTGCTTGTCTTCGGCGCTGGATCGAACTCGGGCATCTACACGTCGGGTTGGAGCAACGTGTTCGTCGTCCAGATGGCGACGCCGGTCGCCACGCCGTCGAACCTGAGCCGCGTGTCGTTCGCGGTCCAGCAGGCGACCGTGGGGTGGGACCAGAGTCCCAACGCCGATGGCTACCAGTTGCGCTGGAGCCTCTCGTCGACCGGACCGTGGACCGTCCTGCCGGGAGTCGGGCAGTACTTCCCGGCAAACAAGCTCGAGGAGCTGGTCACGGGCTTGCAGGAAGGCAGCGT
Organism: Planctomycetota bacterium; assembly: GCA_041157565.1. Lineage (GTDB taxonomy): Bacteria > Planctomycetota > UBA1135 > UBA1135 > SXXH01. Next base: position 4,883 of record JBEBCR010000415.1, read on the forward strand.
GCACTACTTCGAGGTGCGCGCGGTGAACACCATCCCGACGACGGACATCCTCTCGCCTTGGTCGGACTCGCTCAGCTTCCGCACGCGGGCCTTGGCGCCCACGGGCCTCGCGATGACCCCGGGCACGCGCACATCCACGCGCGTCGGCATCCAGTGGCAGCCCCAGTCCGCCTTCGCCACGCACGTGCGCGTCGAGCGGCGGGCCTCCAACGAGGTGGACTGGACGCCCATCCGGGACATCTACTCGCCACCCGGCAATCCAGACACCAACTACGTGACTGGCTTGGATGCCAACGACGACGACGGGATCGAGCCCAACACCAGGCAAGTCTTCCGCGTGAGGGCGCTGCACTCGGTGCTCACGAGCGGATCGAGCACCGTCTTGGCCGATCCGAACGTGATCGTCGGCCCTCCCAGCGAGGAATGCACGATCGACTTGTGCGCTTGCGACGAGTCGACGCCTGCGCCGACGCCGACGGTGTCGAACGCGACGACGGCGAGCGTGCGCGTGTCGTGGCCTGCGTTCCCGAACGCGACCAACTACCTGTTGCGGATGAGCACGACCGGGCTCCCGAACTCGTACGTCGACCTGCTCGGCGAAGGCGTGCACCTGCCCGGCGGCGCGATCACGAGCTACACCGTGACGGGCCTGCAGGAGGGCGCGCAGTACTGGTTCAAGCTGCTGGCCTACAACACGAGCGTGCAGCCGGTGTACCGCAGCG
>JBEBCR010000416.1:0-9559 GCA_041157565.1 Planctomycetota bacterium
CGAAGTTCCAGTTCATCATCGCAGCTGTCCTCCGAAGGCGTCGGCGGCGAGATCCCACATCTCGCGCGCCTCGTACAGTTCGCCGGCGACCAGGCACAGGCGTCGGCGCGACGCGTCGGCGTTCGTGCGCGACAGCGCGTCCTTGACGATGGCGATCGCGCGCTCGACGCCGTGGGCCTCGTCGGCGCAGCGGGCGGCGAGCTCGACGGCCTGCAGCCACGCGCCCTCGTCGAGCGCGCCGCGCTCGGCGACCAGCGGTTCGGCGACGACCAGCGCGCGGGCGCAGGCGCCCTCCGCGCGCAGCTCGCGGGCGCGATCGAGCCGCGCCGGGGCGGCCAGTTGCGCCAGCGACGCGTCCGATCCGAGCGTGCCGCGCGCCTTGGCGGCGAGGCGCTCGACCTCGAGCGAGGCGGAGGTGCCCTTGGCGACCCGCTCCAGGAACAGGAGGCCCAGCAGGTCCCCGTCGAGGTCGGCTTCGCGCGCGGCCTCGCGCAGGTGGTTCGCGCGCGCCTCGCCCTCGAGCTTGGCGGCCGAGGAGAACCACAGGCGGGCGGCTTCGCCGTGCAGGCCGGCATCCGAGCAGATGCGCGCGTGCAGCTCGAGCGCGTCGGCGCGTTCGGCGCGGGACGGATCGAGTCGCGCGGCCTCGCGCAGCGCGCCCAGGGCGTCGACGGCGCGGCCGGCGACGCGCAGCGCGCGCGCCTTGGACAGCAGCCGCTCGACGAGCTCGGCGGGGTTGGCCACGGGATGCAGCTGCTCGAGCGACTCGAGGATGCTCAGGGCGAGGTGCCCGTCGCCCTTCATCGACCACGCGCGGGCGAGGCCCAGGCGGGCCTCCGACTGCCACGGATGCTCGAAGCCGTGGTTGGCGAGCTGCGACCACGCCACGGCGGCGTCGCTCCACTCGCCTTCCTGCTCCAAGGTGCGGCCCGTCAGGAGCAGCGCCTCGGCGGCCTCCATGGTGGTCGAGTGCGAGGCGACCAGCGCCTGCCAGTGCACGCGCGCTCCGGCGGCGTTGCCGCGGCGCAGTTCGGCCTGTCCCAGCGCGAGGCGCGCCTTGGCGGCCTCGGGGCGCTCGGGGTGCGCGCGCACCGCGCGCAGCCAGGCCAGCTCGGCCTGCTCGGCGGCGTCGACGGGCGTCGACAGCACGATGGCGCCTTGCTCGAGGCGCGCGTCGAGGCCGGCGCAGCCCGCCAGCACGCGCAGGCATTGGTCGAGCGGACGGTCGCGCAGGTCGAGGTCGACCTGCGCGTCGGAGCGCAGCGATTCGAGTCCTTGGAGCTCGCGCCCGCCGAGCTGGGCGAGGCGGCGCAGGGCGTCCTCCACGCGCACGCCGCGTCCAGCGAGCGTGCACAAGGTCTCGCCGTCCTCGACGCGCAGCGTGGCGGCGAAGTCGGCTTGCGCCGGGACGAGGGCGAGGAGCAGGGCGGCGATCATCGGGCGACGCCTCCTTCCTGGTCGGCCTGCGCCTGCCACGAGGCGGCCACGAGGTACAACGCCTCGGCCTCGACCGCCGGGCGGCGGGCGGCGTCGAGCGAATCGACGCGGGCGAGCAGGCGCGAGAGGCGCGCGCGCGCTTCGCCGCGACGACCGAGGGCGAGCTCCTCCCTGGCGAGGCGCAGCGCGGCGGCCTCGGGCTCCTCGAGCGCGGGTGCGCGCGGCGCCAGCGCCTCGGGGCGGGCGACGTCGCGCGCGTCCAGCTCGGCGAGGCGACGGCCCTGCTCGGCGAGGTGCTTGTTCTGCTCCGCGATGCGCTCGGCGTTCTTCGCCAGCTCCTCGCGCATGTCCTGCACGCCCGCGCCCATCGTGGTGGTGGCGTTCCAGAACAGCGCGGCGACGACCAGGTTGGCGGCGACGGCCGCGCCGACCAGCGCGATGGTGGTCCTTCGCGGGCGCGCGGGTTCGACGCGCGGCGCGGGCACGCGCTCGACCTCGAGCAGCTCCGGCGCGACGCGTTCGATGTGCTCGACCAAGGCGCTGGCCTTGGCGACCGCGTCCTCCGCGGTGGCGACGGCGGAGCCCGCCGGCGCGGCGCTCGTCGCGCCCGCGGGGCGTTCGCCCGCTCCATCGGCGGCGCGCGGCGCATCGCTGGCGGCCGGCTTGGCCGGTTCGGCCGCGGCGGTGGTCGGCTTGACCTCCTTGACGCCCTCCAAGGTCATCTCGACGACCGGGAACGAGAACAAGTCCTCGTCGAGGTTGAAGGCGTCCTTGGCGTCTCCCTTGGCGGCCATGGGCTCAGCTCCAAAGGGCCTTGCGCGCCGAGCGCGAGGCGTCGTGGGACAGGAGGCGGCCGGCCACGACGGCCAGCGCTGGATTCAGGTGGACGGTGTCGTCGGCGCGGATGGCGTCGAGCACGCGGCGCGCGGTCTCGGGCGTGGTCCAGTCGGCGTCCGACAGGTCGAGCACGCCGTCGTCGGCGAAGGAGCCGTTCCACGGCGTGAAGCGCAGCGTGGCGCGCGCGCCGCGGCCGGGGGCCGACTCGACGCGCAGGTCCTCGGCCAGCGCCAGGGCGCGGGCGAGTCCGCTGGAGGCGACGCCGCCGAGGCCGGCGAGGGCCGGGTCGAAGCCCACGCCGTCGTCGGACACGACGACCACGAGGTCGCGGCCCTCGAAGCGCGCGGACAAGTCGACGCGCGCGGCGCGGCCATGGCGCCAGGCGTTGTCAAGGATTTCGGACAGCGCCGAACCGATGCGCGCGCGGCAGGCCGCGCCGACGCCGCGCGCCAGCATGCGCGCGACCAGTTCCGACACGAGGCGACCGCAGGCCTCGGGCGTGCCCGCGCAGGTTCCGCGCCAGCCGGACTCGGCGGGGGCGGCGTTCGGACGGTTCGACGAGCCGGCGCTCGCGCCTTCGACGGCGCGCACCAGGTCGTCGGGACGGAAGGGCTTGGCGAGGTACTCGGCCACGCCGAGCTTGAACGCCGCGCGGCAAGTGTCGACGCCGGCCTGGCCGGTCGTGACGATCGCGTGGGGGAGTTCGCCCTGCGCGCGCTTCTTCGCCAGCACCTCGAGGCCGCTGCCCGAGGGCAGGGACACGTCGGCCACCACCACGTCGTGCCCGCGCGCCTCGAGCGCCTCGTGCACGTCGCCCACCACGGTCACGACGTGGCCGCGGCGCGACAGCAAGGTCGCGAGGGCCTGCGCGGTGGCGCGTTCGTCCTCGACCAGCAGCACCTTCAAGGAGCGGGGCTCTGCGACGACTTCGGTGGCTTGGGTCATGGAAGGCGGTTCCGACCCCGGGGAGTTCCTTCCCTCGGGACACCGCCTCTTTCGTCACGACCTCGCGCCGGGCTTGACCCCGTCGGGCCCCGAACGCGCACTTTCTTCCGGGTGGGGGACTGTTTTTCCCGCGCTGGGAGGGCCTCGCCGCCTTTCCTTGCAAAGGCAAATTACTTCTAAACTACTGAAATCAAATGCCTTGCATGCGCTACGCTGGATTTTACGTCCACCAAGAGCGCTTTGGCTCAGGAGCGTGGGACCTCCGCTTCCCAGAACGGCACCCCTCCACCTGGTCAGGGCGCGCCTTCCCCCGATTCAGCCAGCGGGGCCGTCCTGCCAAGCCTTCAGCTTCTTGTAGAGGGTGGCCCGATTCAGGCCCAGCTCGCGCGCGGCCTGCGAGCGGTTGCCGCCGCAGCGCTCCAGCGCGCGCAGGATGAGCACGCGTTCGGCCGCTTCGAGCGTCAGGTGCTCCAGGTCGCCCGTCGAGCCGCCGACCACGACCCCGTCGAGGCCCAGGTCGGCCACGCGGATGCGCGCGTCGCGCGCCGCCAGCACGGCGCGCTCGACCGTGTTCTTCAGCTCGCGCACGTTGCCAGGCCAGCCGTGGCGGCGCAGGCGGTCGAGCGCCTCGGGCTCGAAGCCACCGCCCGCGAGGCCCAGCTCGGCGGCGAAGCGCGCCCGCAGGTGCTCGGCCAGCAAGGGCACGTCCTCGCCGCGCGCGCGCAGCGGCGGGACCTGCACGGACAGGACGTTGAGCCTGTAGTAGAGGTCCTCGCGGAAGCGGCCGGCGGCCACCTCGGCCTCGAGGTCGCGGTTGGTGGCGGCGACGATGCGCACGTCGGCCGCCAGGTCGACGACGCCGCCCACGCGGCGGTAGGTGCGCTCCTGCAGCACGCGCAGGAACTTGGCCTGCAGCGCGGGCGCCATCTCGCCGACTTCGTCGAGGAACAGCGTCCCGCCCTCGGCCGCGCCGTACAGGCCCTCGCGCCCGCCAGCCGCGGCGCCCGTGAAGGCCCCGCCCTCGTAGCCGAACAGCTCGGCCTCCATCAGCTCGGGCGAGACCGCGGCGCAGTTGAGCGCCACGAACGGTCCTTCGGCGCGCGCGCCGCGCGCGTGGATCTCCCGCGCCACCAGTTCCTTGCCCGTGCCGGATTCGCCGAGCACCAGCACCGTGGTGCGCGGCGCGGCGGCCACCCGCACGATGGCCTCGCGCACGGCCTCGATGGCGCGCGACGAGCCGAGGATCGGTCCGGCGCGCAGGGCGCCCAGGTCCGCGCGCAGCCTGTCGCGTTCCCTTGACACGCCGCGCAGCCTCAGCGCGCGCACGATGGCGGCCTCCAGCATGGCGGCGTCGGCGGGCTTCTGCAGGAAGTCCGCGGCGCCCGCGCGCATCGCCTCGACCGCGGCGGACACGTCCGCGCGTCCGGTGAGCACCACGACCGCCGGCGCCTCGGGCAGGCGCCGCAGCTCGGGCAAGGCCTCGAGGCCGCCGCCGCCTTCCATGTGCAGGTCGAGCAGCACGAGGTCGCAGGGCGCCTTCTTCAGCGCGGCCAGCGCGGCGCGTCCGCCGTCGGCCTCGTGCACCTCGTGCCCCATCGCCGCCAGCAGCGCGCGCAGCGCGCGCCGCAGCGGGGCTTCGTCGTCGACAACGAGGATGCGCACCTTCACGACTTGAACTCTACCGCGCCGCCGCGCCGCCTTCGCCCGCCGCGCGGCCGAGGAGGGTGGAAATAGCTTCCAACCCCGCCGCCGCGGAAAAACCGCGACGGGCGCTCAAGCGCTCGGCGACCCCGACGAGAACCATCCCCGGCCGGACGAGGCTCGCGCCGCGGACGACCACCACAGCGACACGAAACCACCGGAAGAACAGAGGAGTCTAATCATGGGTCTGAGAGTCAACACCAACATCGCGTCCATGACCGCCCAGCGCCACATGGGCCAGGTCACCAGCCGCCTCGGCGGCAACTACTCGCGCCTGGCCTCGGGCCTGCGCATCTCGACGGCCGCCGACGACGCCGCCGGCCTCGCCATCAGCGAGCGCATGCGCTCGCAGATCCGCTCCTTGGGCGCCGCGGGCCGCAACGCCCAGGACGGCATCAGCCTGGTGCAGACCGCCGAAGGCGCGCTGAACGAAGTCAGCAACCTGCTCGGCCGCATGCGCGAACTGTCGGTCCAGGCCGCCAACGGCACCCTGAGCACCGCCGACCGCACGACGATCAACGACGAAGTCTCCGCGATCATCGCCGAGATCGACCGCATCTCGGACGCCGCCGAGTTCAACGGCATCAACCTGCTCGACGGTTCGGCCGCCTCGACCTCGATCCAGGTCGGCCTCGACGCCAACGAGACCATCGACATCGTCCTGCAGGACGCCACCGCGGCGACGCTCGGCGTCGACACGGTCGACGTCACGACCTCGGGCGGCGCCAACACGGCGCTGGGCCTGGTCGACGCGGCGATCGACACGGTCAACGCGGCCCGCGGCGCGATGGGCGCCAGCCAGAACCGGCTGCAGAGCGCGATCGCCTCGATCGCCAACGCCCGCGAGAACCTCTCGTCCGCCGAGAGCCGCATCCGCGACGTCGACGTCGCCAGCGAGACGGCGGACCTGACCCGCAACACGATCATGCAGCAGGCCGCCGTGAGCATCCTGCAGCAGGCCAACACGCAGCCGCAGATCGCCCTGTCGCTGCTGCAAGGCTGACGAAACTCGGCCTCTGGTGGCCGATCGCTGAAGGGGGGGCCGTCGCGAGGCGGTTCCCCCGGTCCAGCGGGGCCGGAGGCCTGGACGCGGCGAGGGGCGCGAGCGCCTCCCGCCCCGGAACCGCTCCTTCGAAACCACCAAGCCGGCCGCGAACTGGCGCACCGTCAAGACGACTTGACGCGAGCGCCGCGCGAGCCCGCCAACCACGAAAGCACAGCTGCGGCGTCCGCGCCGCGGTGGAGGGCCCTTGAAGCGCCCGTGCGCAGGCGGATGGAGCGTGCAATCTCCCCCGCCGACGCGCACCCAGGTCCTCCTCCGCGACGCAACCAAACCGACGCCGCGGCCGGGCGCGAGAGACGAGAGAGAGATCCGAAACACTTCTGAGGAACCACCATGGGACTGAGAGTCAACACCAACATCACCTCGCTGACTGCCCAGCGCAACCTGGGCAACGTCTCGAGCCGCCTCCAGGGCAACTTCGCCCGCCTGTCGTCGGGCCTGCGCGTCGCGACGGCCGCCGACGACGCCGCCGGCCTCGGCATCAGCGAGCGCATGCGTTCGCAGATCCGCAGCTACGGCGCCGCCGCCCGCAACGCCCAGGACGGCATCAGCCTCGTGCAGACCGCCGAAGGCGCGCTGAACGAGGCGAGCAACATCCTCGGCCGCATGCGCGAGCTGGCGGTCCAGGCCGCCAACGGCACGCTCAGCACCGCCGACCGCACCACGATCAACGACGAAGTCACCGCGCTGACGGCCGAACTGGACCGCATCGCGAGCTCGACCGAGTTCAACGGCGTGTCGCTGCTCGACGGTTCGACGGCCACGGCCGAGATCCAGGTCGGCATCAACGCCAGCGAGACGATCGACGTGACCCTCCAGGACACGACGACGACGACGCTGGGCGTCGGCGCGGTCGCGGTCGACACCGCGGCCAACGCCAACACGGCGATCGGCCTGATCGACACGGCCATCGACACCGTCAACACGGCCCGCGGCGCGCTGGGCGCTTCGCAGAACCGACTGACCTCGGCCTACACGAGCATCCAGTCGGCCCGCGAGAACCTCTCGGCCGCCGAAAGCCGCATCCGCGACGTCGACGTGGCCTACGAGACCGCGGACCTGACCCGCAACTCGATCCTGCAGCAGGCCGCCGTGTCGGTGCTGTCGCAGGCCAACGTCCAGCCGCAGCTCGCGCTGCGCCTGCTGGGCTGATCCTCGCGCTCCCGCGGAACCCGGGGGGCCTCGGCCCCCCGAGTCCCCGAGTGCTCCTCCGCGGGAGCGGCATGGATCGCAAGCACGGGACTCGCCTGCGGGCGGGTCCCGCTGCGTTCCAAGGCCTCGACGGGCGCCCCTCGTCCCGCGCCTCGGACGCGGGCCCGGAAGGAAATTCCAGGCGCGCGGCCGCGAGCGTTGGCGCTAACGCGACCCCCGCATCCCTCCGATAACCAACGGCGAGGAACCACCATGGCAGGCATCGGCATCGGCGGTCTGGGCAGCGGCTTGGACACCAACGCGATCATCACGCAACTCGTCAAGCTCGAGACCATCCCCATCAACCAGCTGGAGGGGAAGAAGAAGGTCGAGCAGGACAAGCTGTCGAAGATCGGCGAGTTCAAGAACCTGGTGAAGGACCTGCAGGCCAAGGCGAAGCAGCTCTCGCAGCTCAAGAACCTGCTGGAGTTCAAGGTGACGCCGAGCGAGGAGGGCGTCGCCAGCTTCGAGGCCACCGGCGAGGCGGTCGAGGCCAACCACACGCTCAAGGTGCTGTCGCTGGCCGCCGTCGACAGGTGGACCTTCGACGGCGTCGCCGACAAGACCACCGACCTCGCCACGGGCGCCGGCCAGGTCGTGTCCTTCACGGCCGGCGGGACCAACCACTCGATCGCCATCGACCAGGCCTCGTCCTCGCTCGAGGAGATCGCCGCCGCGGTGAACACGGCCGCCGGGGACGACGTCGAGGCGACGGTGGTCAACACCGGCACCTCCACCGCCCCGTCGTGGAAGCTCGTGCTCACGTCCAAGGAGAGCGGCGTCGCGGGGCGCATCGCGAACATCTCGTCCACGGTGGGGGGACTGACCATCGACGGCACGGGTCCCGACGTGAACGGCGTGGCGCAGAGCGCGGACAACATCACGGTCGGCTCGAACGCCGTGGCCGTCATCGACGGCCTGCAGGTCGAGCGCACGACCAACGAGTTCAACGACGTCCTCGCGGGCCTGTCGCTGGTGGTGGAGGCGGCCGATCCGGCCAAGACCATCAACTTCAGCGTCGAGGCCGACACCGAGAAGGTCGTGTCGAAGGTCGAGGACCTGGTCGTCGCGTACAACGCGATCATCTCGTTCGTCAACACGCAGAACACCTACAGCGAGGACGAGGGACCTGGCGGCCCGCTGTTCGGCGATTCGCTGCTGCGCCAGGTGCGCTCGTCGATCGACGACGCCCTGTTCAACGTGCCGCTGGCCGTGGTGGCCGCGGACACCACCGGCTACTCCACGCTCGGATTGATGGGCTTCGAGAAGGAGGACGACGGCAAGATCACCCTCGACAAGACCAAGCTGGAGGAGAAGATCCTCGGCAACCTCGAGGCCTTCGCCGACCTGTTCGTGGACTCGGACGGCTTCGACAACGGCGGCGCCGCGCCCAACACGCCCGGCTACTACGTGGACACCACGGCCGACTCGGGCCTCGCGGCCAAGCTCGACCGCGCCATCGAGCGCATGTTCGGCACCTCCAGCGGCCCCGCCGGCACGGTGCTCAAGGGCTTGTTCGACGCCAAGACGCAGACGCTCAACGACGCCATCGAGCGGCTGAACGACCAGATCGACGACAAGGAGTACTACCTCGAGAAGTACGAAGCCGCGTTGATCCAGAAGTTCGCCAAGCTCGAGGACGTGATGGGTGGATTGAACGCCAAGGGCGCCGCGCTGCAATCGGCGCTGGTCGGCCTGATCTGAAGCCAGCCAAGGGAGGACGCACCACGATGAACGCCCACGAAGCCGCCCGCGCCTACACCGAGCACTCGATCGAGAACGCTCCGCCCGTGAAGATCACGCGCCTCTTGTACGAAGGCGCGCTGCGCTTCGTCGACCGGGCCTTGTTGTGCGACCCCGCCGACCCGCGCTCCCAGTACGCGCATTGGGTCGGCCGCTCCGACGCCATCGTGGTGGAGCTGCGCTGCGCGCTCGACCACGACGCCGGCGGTTCCGCCAGCCGCGACCTCGAGCGCCTGTACCTGTGGTGCGAGGACTGCTTCGCGCGCGCCACGGCCGAACGCGACGCCACGCACCTGCACGAGGCCCGCAAGGTGCTCGCCACGCTGCTCGATGGATGGCGCCAGGTCGAGGTCCAGTCCATCGGCGGGAGCCGCGCCTCGTGAGCGGCTTCGGCCAAGCCGCGGCCGAGCTGCGTCGCGGCCTGTTGGGCCTCCTCGCGCGCCTGGACCGTCCGGACGCCGACGCCGAGCAGCTCGGTCGCGAGCTGCAGCTCGTCGCCGACGCCTCGGATCGACTGTGCGCCCTGGTCGAGGAGTCGCGCCGCGCGCCCGCGACCGAGCGCGAAGCCTGCGCGCGCGCCGTGCGCGAGCTCCTGTCGCTGCACGCCATCGTCGAGGATCGCGCGCGCACGCAGCTCGAGCT
>JBEBCR010000417.1:0-4252 GCA_041157565.1 Planctomycetota bacterium
GGGTTCTCGTCCAGCCACTCCGCCTCGGCCATCAGGCGCGCGACGGTCTTCTCGTCCATGCCGCCGTCCTTCAGGCTGCGGCCCTTGCTCAAGCGCACGCGGTTGCGCAGCGACTCGGCGGCCTGCACGCGGCCGGCGGCGTCCACGTTGACGTACTTCAGCCCGTAGTCGGGCACGGCGACCACTCCGGACACCGGCGCGTCGCCGCCGTCCTGGAAGGGACGCTCGTCGGTCGGCAGGCCGTCGCCGATCTCGACGATGTCGAGCGCCACGGGCGCGGGCGGGGTCTCCGCCGGCTGCTGCACCTCGGCGGGAGCCGCGCCCGCCTCGCGCGCGGCGACCGACGCGGGAGCCTGCAGCTCGACCGGGGCCGCTTCGGGCGTCGACTGGACGGCGGAGGCCGACTGGCCGTCCACGGGACCGGGGTCCGGCTCGCCCCCTTGGCGCAACTTCCAGGCGACGACGACCAAGGCGCTGGCCGCGAGCAGGACGAGGATGTGCTTGAGCTTCATGGCGGTGGCGAGGGGCGGGACCCTCCGACAGAGAGTACTGCCGCGGAGAGGTGGTTCGCCTCGACTACTAGGCCCGAAACCGCCGTGGACGAGCCGGTCGGGAAGGAATTGCCGACGAGCGGGGATCAAGGCCGGCGCATAGACTCGTCAAAACGCTGGTCCGCCCCCCCCCGGTCGGCCCCCCACTCCCGCCTCCATCCTCGGAGTCCCGATGCTCGCCCTCGCCACGCTGGCCCTCGCGGCCGTCTCCACCCCCTCCGCCGCCTCGGAATCCCGGCTCGACCAGGCGTTCCCGTTCCAAGTCGCGGGCCGCGTCGACGGCGCGGTGCACCTGCTGCCCGACCTCGCCGGCATCCGCGCGCTGGAACAGCGCGCCAGCGTGCGCTTCGCCGCCGTGCCCACGAGCGGCGGACCGGTGGAGCTCGTGCTCGAGCGCATCCCGCTCGAGCGGTTCGCGCACGACATGCTGCTCAAGGTCGACGGCGTGGCGCGCGAGCTGCCCGACCTCGACCTGACCCTGTGGCACGGTCGCGTCGAAGGCGTCGAGGGATCGAGCGCCTACTTCGCGTTCTCGCCGCACGGCTCGCGCGGCTGGATCCACGCCAACGGCAAGTTCGAACACCTGCTCGCGCGCTCCAACGACTGGAACGCGGCCGAGGCGCTGTTCGCCTCCGAAGAGCTCCTGAACGCGCGCGGCGACCTCCTGCGCCACGCCTGCCGCGCCGAGGAGCTGCCGCAGCCCGCCGGGGCGCGCCCCGCGCCGATCCCGACCGGGACCTCGTCGCTCGCCACGACCACGCTCGCCTGCCGCGTCTCGATCGAGACCGACTGGCAACTGACCCAACGCTTCAACGGCAGCGCCAGCGCCACCCTGACGTACGTGCTGTCGTTGTGGGGCGCCGGTTCGCAGCGCTACTACGAGCAGATCGACACCGTGCTCGAGATCGCGCAGCTGTCGATCTACTCGAACAGCAACGACCCCTGGACCACGGCCGACAACGGCGGCAACAGCATCGACATGCTGTACGCGTTCCAGGCCGCGTGGCAAGGCGCGATCCCCTCCAACGGCAACCTCGGGCACTTCCTCTCCGGCGCCAGCCTCGGCGGCGGCGTCGCCTGGCTCGACGTCCTGTGCAACCAGACCTACGGGTTCGGCGTCTCGGGGAACCTCTCCGGGCAGACCACCTTCCCCGTCACGCAAGGCCCGCTGACCTGGGACTTCGTCGTGGTCACGCACGAGCTCGGCCACAACTTCGGGTCGAACCACACCCACAACTTCTGCCCGCCGCTCGACCAGTGCGCGCCGAACGGCTACTTCGGCCAGTGCCAGACCCAGCAAGTGTGCAGCAACTCGGGCACGATCATGAGCTACTGCCACCTGTGCGGCGGCGGAATGAACAACGTGTCGCCGTACTTCCACCCGGAGTGCGTCAACGTCATGCGCGCCCGGGCCGCGCAGTCGTGCATGAACTTCTTCTGCACGCAACCCACGACCTACTGCACGGCCAACCCCAACTCGACGGGCGTCGGCGCCACGATCTCCGCCATCGGATCCAACAGCCTCGCGGCCGCCAACCTGACCCTGCGCGCCGCCAACCTGCCGACCAACACGGTCGGCCTGTTCTTCTACGGCAACAACAAGACGAACTCCGCGTTCGGCAACGGCGTGCGCTGCGTCAACGGCACCGTCTACCGCCTGCCGACCTCGACCAGCGGCTCGAGCGGCGTGCTGCAGCGCGCGTTGAACTTCTCCACCGCGCCCATCGGCAGCGGCCCCGGCAGGTTGACCGCCGGCTCGGTGTGGCACTTCCAGGCCTGGTACAGGAACCCCGCCGGCGGCGGCTCCGGCTTCAACCTGAGCAACGCCCTGACCCTGCACGTCTGCCCGTGAAGCACGGCGGGGAGGCCCTGCGCCGCCCGCGACCGGCCCGCGGCTGGTAGTCTTGGTCAGCCGACGCGCGCCTGGCGCGTCGGCTGACTCGCTTTCGCGCGCTCCGGCGGCGCGCAACGACATGCCCCACGCCACCACGACCCTCCGTGCGCTCGTCGCCCTGCTGTGCTGCGGCGCGGCCGAAGCCAGGGACGCCTCGGCGCGCCCCTTCCCGCTGCGCCGCGAGTCGCAAGCCCGCGACGCGCGGCTGGCGCCCGACGTCGAGGCGCTGCGCGAGCTGGAGAGCCTCGACGCCGTCGTCTTCCGCGACGTGCCGTTGGACGACGGCGCCACGGTCGACCTGGAGCTTTCGCGCGTTCCGCTGGAGCGGATCATCGATCCGGCGGCGTGGCACGTCGATGGCGCCCCGCGGCCGTTGCCCGACCTCGACCAGACGCTTTGGAGCGGCAAGGTCGTCGGACAGCCCGAGTCGAACGTCTACCTCTCGCTCTCCCCAGGCGCTTCGCGCGGCTGGGTCTGGCGCCCGGGCGACTGGCGCCACCTCGCCAGCCTCGAGGGCTCGGGCGCGCCGCAGCTGTCGTGCTGGGTGTCCGAGGCGCGCCTCTTTGCGGCGGGCTTCCAGCCGCGCCTCGACTGCCGCGCCCTCGCCGTGCCGGGTTCGACGCCGGCGACCCCCGCGCCATCGCCCTCCAGCCAGCTCGCCACCACCGTGCGCACCTGCCGCGTTTCCGTCGAGTGCGATTGGCAGCTGACGCAACGCTTCGGCGGGAACGCGCAGGCGGCGGCGAACTACGCGATCGCGCTGTACGGCGCGCTGTCGCAGCGCTTCTACGAGCAAGTCGACGCCAACCTGCAGATCGCCCACCTCGGCACGTACTCGAGCCCCGCCGATCCGTGGAACTCGCAGGAGAACGGCGCGGGACTCGGCGGGCTGCTCGACGAGTTCAGGATCGCCTGGACCAACGCCCTGCCTGGCGGCGGAGCGCTGGGGCACTTCCTCTCGGGCGCCGACCTGGGCGGCGGACTCGCCTACGTCGACGTCCTGTGCAACGGCGCGTGGGGCTTCGGCGCGTCGTCCGGCATCAACTACTACGGTGGACAAACGCCCCTGCCCGTCCAGCAGGGGCCGTTCACCTGGGACTACTACGTGGTCGCGCACGAGATGGGCCACAACTTCGGCTCGCTGCACACGCACGACTACTGCCCGCCGCTCGACCAGTGCGCCTCCGGTCCGTGCACCGCCGGCGGGCAATGCTCGAGCAGCGGGACGATCATGAGCTACTGCCACACCTGCGGCGCGGGCATGGCGAACATCTCCCCCTACTTCCATCCCGTCAACGCGCAGATCATGAAGGCGCGCGTGCAAGCCGCCGCGTGCCTCCCGGCCTTCTGCACGATGGAGGCGATCGGCTACTGCCCGCTGTCGCCCAACTCCGTCGATCCGTTCGGCGCGCAGATCGGCTGGCAAGGCAGCCTGCGCTTGTCGCAGGCGAACTTCATGCTCGAGACCACCTCGGTCCCGCCCAACACGCCCTGCATGTACATCTTCGGCGTCAACCAGGCGCAGTCGCCGTTCGGCAACGGGTTCCGCTGCGTCGGCTCGCCGGTGCTGCGCCTGCCGCGCTTCAACGCCAGCCCGTGGGGCGACGCGCTGTGGTCGGTCGACTTCTCGACCTATCCAGGTTCGACCATCGCGGCCGGCACCGCACGGCACTTCCAGCTGTGGTACCGAAACGGAGCCGCGGGCGGCGCCGGCTTCAACCTGAGCGACGCGCTGCGCGTCGTGTTCTGCCCGTAGGCGCGACGGCGCGACTCACGTGGCCAGCGCGCGCGCGATGGCGTCGACGAG
>JBEBCR010000418.1:0-10006 GCA_041157565.1 Planctomycetota bacterium
GGCTGCACCCGCGTGGCGGCGAGCCGCGCGTGCGCGAGGGAAGTTCGGCCGGCGAAGCCGGCGCGCCTGCAAACCGAGACCGTGCAACGCGCCGCGTCCTCCGTCCGATCCCAAGGTCCCGCGACCGCGACGCGCCTTGCGGGCGTCGCGCTGCGGGCGTCGCGGGCGAAACACCGTTTCCCTCGCGGGAAACCGGGTCCGGGCCGGACGAGAGAGGTGGTGGGGAGAGGCGGATTCGAACCGCCGAAGGCTGAGCCAACGGATTTACAGTCCGTCCCGTTTGACCGCTTCGGTATCTCCCCGCCTGGCGCTACCAGCCGCGTGCGTGCGGCGCTCGCGCGAGGAGGATGCGACCCGCGAACGCGCAGGAACCGGACGCTTGGTCCGGCCTGTCGGCGCTGGCCGTCCCCACCTCGCCGCGCGCGCCATGGCGGCGGCTGGCTGCTCGATGCTCGGGTCCAAGCGCAGGACGCGACTCACCCATGCCGCCGGCGCCTGACGCACGGGACGCCGGAGCGTCTCTTGTGCCGGGCGACCATGCGTCCGAACCTGAAGGCTCGGCCGGGTCCGCGTCCCGCTCCCTCGAGTCGTGTCGAGAAAAGGGGGTCTCGTTGTCAGGGAGCGCTTCGTCGTGGTCGCCCGCGCCAGCCGCTCGGCCGCGCCAGATGAGGCGAGCACCCGCTTGGGCACCACGCTTGCCACCGGGCGGTGCCGACTCCGAGGATGGAGCCAGCGGCGGGACTCGAACCCGCAACCGCCTGATTACAAATCAGGTGCTCTGCCAATTGAGCTACGCTGGCGCCTCGGGGCCTCGAGGGCCCGTGGAACCCGCGCAGCCATCGGCCGGGCGTCGCCTGCATCGAGCGGCGTCCTCTAGCTTGCGCTGGGGCGCCCTTCGACGAAGGGAGCAAAGAGTGTAGGGAAGGACTTGCGGCGGTCAAGGTTCCACAGCCGAAATCCGCGCGACGCCATCCCGCACCCCTTCCGCCGCCCGTTACTTGGGCACTGCAGGGGTCGGTGGACCGAGGGCGCGCCGCGCCGGCGCCCGGAGGACTCACAAGGCCTTGAGGCTTTCCTTGTACCCAGTGACGGCGCGCTCGATGGCGGCCATGGAAGCCCCCCCGCACAACCCGAGTAGCGCATTTGCAAGTTCCAAGGCCACCACGGCTTCCCCCACCACGGAGGCGGCCGGAACCGAGGTCGTGTCCGAGCGCTGCCACGTGGCCGGCACGGGCTCCAAGGTGTCGAACTCGACGCTGGGCAAGGCTTGGCGCAGGGTGGCGATGGGCTTCATGGCCACGCGCAGGACGAGCGGCTCGCCCGTGGTCATGCCCCCCTCGAGGCCCCCCGAGCGGTTGGTGGACCTGCCGTAGCGGCTGCCACCCGGGCCGTCCGCCGCCGGACGCCCTTCGATGGCGTCGTGCGCCAAGGACCCGGGGCGGCGCGCCAGGTCGAACCCGTCTCCGAACTCGATGCCCTTCATGGCGGGGATCGACAGGCACGCCGCGGCGAGGCGCGCGGTCAGGCGCTCCCCGCCCTGCATGTACCCGCCAAGTCCGGGGAGCAGTCCATGCACCCGCACCTCGAAGATCCCGCCAAGCGTGTCCCCCGCCGCCTTGGCCGCGTCGATGGCCGCCACGGCGCGCGCGTCGAAGGCGGGATCCAGCGAGTAGACCGGCGAAGCGTCGCGCAGAGCGCGTCGCGCTGCCTCGGGGCCGCCGCAAGCCGCCTCGACCACCTCGCGCGAGGCGCGCTCGCCACCCAGTTCCACGACGTGGGCGAAGAGACGCGCGCCGAAGTGCTCGAGCAGTTGCCGCGCCACGGCGCCGAGCGCGGTGCGCATGGCCGTCTCGCGCGCCGAGGCGCGTTCGAGCACGAGGCGCGGGTCGCGCGTCTCGTGCCGCAGGCAACCGGCGAGGTCGGCGTGGCCCGGCCGAGCGTTGGTCGGCGTCGGCAGGCGCTCGATGGTGGCGTCCCTGTTGCGCACGAGGAGCGCGATGGGCGACCCCAGCGTGCGGCCGGCGCGCAACCCGGACAGGACCTCGCACTCGTCCTGCTCGATCTTCATGCGGCCGCCGCGCCCGTGGCCGCCCTGGCGCCGCGCCAACTCGGCTTGGATCGCGGCCAGATCCAGCGCGAAACCGCTGGGAAAGCCCTCGAGGATGCCCACCAGCGCGCTGCCGTGGGACTCCCCGGCCGTCGTCCAGCGCAAGCCGCTCATGTCCCGCCTCCCGCGCCATCCACCGCGCCATCCACCGCGCCGCCCGCATCCGCGTCGGCCGCCTCCGTCCCGGGTCCGATGACCTGCCAGCCATCGTCTTCCGCCGCGTTCGAGTCGGCGCGCGCGAGCTCCTCGGCCGCGCGGCGCCGCTCGGCCTCCGCGAGGGCGCGAGAGAGGGCGGCCTGCAGCGTCGGGAGGTCGAAGGGCTTCTTCAAGGTCCCTAGCACGCCGGGGATCGCCAAGAGCCGCCCGACCAGCGCGTCGTCGAGGTAGCCCGACACGACCAGGGTCGGCGGCAGGATCCCCGCCGCGGCGAGCTTCGGCAGCTCCTCGTCGGCGCGCTCGGCGCCGAGCTCGTAGTCCGACAAGAGCAGGTCGGGCCGCTCGCGCTCCAGGAGCTCGCGCCCGCGCGCGAAGCTCGGCGCGGTGCGCACGTCGTGGCCGAGCTTCCTCAGGAGCAGCGCGACCAGCGCGACGATCTTCTCGTCGTTGTCGATCAATGCGAGCCGCGCCATGGCCTTGTTGTCGCCCAGCCGGGGCCGCCGCGCAAGCGCCGCCCGGCCCGCCTTCAGCGCGCCTCGAACGAAGTGATCTCGTCGAAGCCCACCTCCATGGGCTTGCCGCCGAGCAGGACCAGCGCCGTGCGCTTCTTCCGGTCGAGCTTCTTGACCGGGACCCTCTGCCGGAGGCGCGGCAGGAACACGAACTGGCCCTCCTTCAGGCCGTCGAGGAAGGCCTGGCGCTTCTCGGACAGGGCCGCGCCGGACAAGTCGGCGTCGATCGCCGCCAGCGCCTCGAGGAGCTCCTTGCGCAGCGCCGCGGGCACCTGCTCGAGCCGCGGGCGCAGCTCGAGGAGGCGCGCGCGAGCCGCGCGCACGCGCTCCTCGATGGTGCGTTGGGCCTCGGTCTCGAGCAGCTCCGAGCGCCGCTCGACGGCCTGGTGCTCGAGCGCCGCGGCGCGCTGCACCTCCGCCGCGGACTTGAGCTGCGACTCGGCGGCGGCGCGCAGCTCCTCGGCCTTCTCGCGCGCGTGGCGCACCTGCGCGAACAGGACCTCGCGCTCGGCGTCCTTCTTCTCGAGGCGCTCGCGCGCGCGATCGACGAGCTTCGCCGGCAGCCCGAGGCGCCGCGCCACGACGAGCGCGCCGGACTCGCCCGGCGTGCCCACGACCAGGCGGTAGCGCGGCATCAAGGTCTGCGCGTCGAACTCGACGCTGGCGTTCTCGGCGCGCGCCACGCGGAAGGCGAACTCCTTGAGCTTGCCGATGTGCGTGGTGGCGATCGTGGGCGCGCGCAACGCCACGAGGTGCTCGAGCAGCGCCTCCGACAGGGCCGCGCCCTCGTCCGGGTCGGTGCCGCCGCCGAGCTCGTCGAGCAGCACCAGCGTGTTGGCCGTGGCGCGCGACAGCCCCTCCTTGATGCGCGCCAGGTGCGAGCTGAAGGTCGAGAGGTTCTGCGCGATCTGCTGCTCGTCGCCGATGTCGGCCACGATGCCGTCGAACAGCGGCATGGCGCTGCCCTCGCCGCACGGGAAGGGCAGGCCCATGCGCACGCACAAGGCCGCCAGCCCGGTGGTCTTCAACGCCAGCGTCTTGCCCCCGGTGTTGGGCCCGGTCACGAGCAGGAGGTCGAAGGCGTCGCCCAGGCGCAAGTCGATGGGCACGACCTCCGGGATGCGGCCGGAAGCGACCTGCTCGACCAGCAGGGGATGGCGCGCCTCCTTGAGCACGAGGCCCTCGCGCGCCACGAGGCGCGGGATGCGCGCCTTGGCGGCGCGCGCGTAGCGCGCGGCGACCAGCGCCAGCTCGAGGCGTCCCAGGCGGTCGGCGCTCTCGACCACGGCCGTCTCGTGCTCGAGGATGGCGCGCGTGGCCTCGAGGTAGACGCGCTCGATCTCGCGCCGCAAGTCGCTCTCGAGCTCGACCAGGCGGTTGCCGAGCAGCACGACCTCGCGCGGCTCGATGAACACCGTCTCGCCCGACTGCGAGCGGTCGTGCACGATCCCCGGCACGCGCCCCGAGCTCTTGGCGCGCACGGCGAGCACCGGGCGTCCGCCGCGCCGGTGCGGCGCCACGTCCGACAAGACGGCGCGGATCTCGGCGCGCGCCGTCAGGCCGCGCAGCGCGGCGTCGACCGCCTCCGAGGCCTTGGACGACTCGCGCTTGAGCCGCGCCACGAGCGGCGAGGCCTCGTCGCGCACCGCGCCGCGCTCGTCGACCAGCTTGTCGAGGCGCGCCACGAGCGGCGCGAAGTCGGGCATGCCCACCGCCAGCGCGGCGAGGGCCGGCGCCTCCTTGGCGCACGAACGCAGCCAGTCCGCCAGGCGCTCGACGCAGGCGAAGTACGACAGCATCGCCGCCAATTCCTCGTCGGACAGCGGACGCCCTGCCGTGTGCACGTGCACCAGGGCCGGCAGCGGATCGCCCGCGCCGGCGAGCGGCGGCTCGGCGCCGTGGCCGCACAGCGCGATGGCCTCGCTGGCGCGCTCGCAGGCGGCGCGCGCCTGCTCGTCGCCCATGGGCGCCAACTCGCGCAGCATGCGCAGGCCCAGCGGCGTGGGTGCCAGGCGCTCGTACAGCGGCATGACCTGCTCCCAGTCGAGCGCGCGCGCCGCGTGGCGCTCGAGCCGCTCGGCGCGCTGCTTGGCGCGCGGCTGCATGGCGGCGGCCAGCGCGCCCTTCAGGTGCTGCGCGGCCATGGGCGGATGCGGGCGGAGACGTGCATGGTCGATGGCTGGTTCAGCGCTGGAGGCGCCAGCCACGAATCGTAACCGACGTGGGCTGGCGCAGCGGGCGCTCGACCTCGAAGCGCGCCAGCACGCCATCCGCGCCCAGCCACGCGCCGGGCAGGAGCGCGGGCACGCGGGCGGCGACGGGCGCGAGCCAGGCGCGGTCGGCGCGTTCCTTCACGTCGATCGGCTCGCTCCACACGATGACGTCGAAGCGCTCGCAGTGGCGCCGGAGCTCCTCGTCCCCCACCTCGCGCGCCGCGCCGTAGTAGTCGAGGTCGATCGTCTCCTGCGCGGCCGCGAGGAAGCGTTCGTCCGAACGCCCCTCGTCGAGCAGCAGCAGGTTCAACGCGCCCGGCGACAACTCGCTCGAGACGCCGATCCAACCGATGCGCGCGTCCGCTCCGGCGGCGGCGGCGATGGCCGCGGCCACCTGCCTCTGCTGTTCGAGCGGCAGGCCGGCCGTGGGCGCCACGCGCCCGGACCAGCGGTTGGCGCGCGACTCGAGCGTCGCCAGTTGGTGCTCGCGCACGGCGGGATCGCTCGACAAGAGCCCCAACGACTGGGCCAGTCGCCCGCGCTCCCACGCCGCGCCGGGCAGGACGAAGGGCAAGAGCAGCGCCAAGGACGCCCAGCGCCCGCGCGACCACGCCGCCTCGAAGCCCGCGCCGGCGAGCGGAGCCAGGGGCGCGAGCCACGCCAGTTGGAACCGGTCCAGATGGAAGGGGTGCGCCGCGATGGTCGGCACCAGCGCCGCCGCCAGCCACCAGCACGGCGCCCCGCCCTTGGCCCCCAGCGCCAGGAAGACGAGGACGAGCGCGCAGACGGCGCTCGACGGGCGCGCGAAGAGCTCGCAGCCGGCGTACAGCGCGCGCAGCGTCCATGGCGTCGCGGCGAGCCCCGTGTTGCCGCCGAGGAAGCCCAGCAAGGCCTCGCGATGCTCGCGCGCGCGCTCCGCGCCCTCGGGCAGCGGCAGCACGAACCACCACGCCATCAAGAAGAGCCCCGGACCGAAGAGCAGCGCCAGGCGCCGCGCGCGGCCGAAGCTCGAGCCGTGGCGCTCCTTCGCGAGGAGCGCCAACCACAGCGCGCCGGCCGCCAGCAGGCCGTAGTTCCACTTGGTGAACGGCAACGCCGCCACGAGCAGTCCGGTCGGCAGGAACCACGGGGCCTGCGGATCGTTGTGCGGCTGGTGCGCGAGGACGCGCGCCAAGGCCCATGTGCACACGGCGAGGAAGGGCACCTCGAGGAACAGGGTGCCAGCGTAGCTCGAGGCGAGCGGCGACAACGCCACGACCGCGCCCGCCACGAGTCCCGCGCGCCAACCAGCCAGCAGTTCGCCGGCGCGGATCGCTCCGACGACCGCCAAGGCGAGCCACAGCGAGCCGAGGAAGCGCGCCAGTTCCTCGGACACGCCGAAGAAGCCCTCGAACAAGCCCGTGGCGAGCGGCGCGAGCGGCGGGTACTGGGCGCAGTCGAGGAGCGCGTCGAAGAAGCCGCCGATGTCCGCCTGCTGCAGGTGCAGCGCCAGGCGCGCGGCGGGCTGCGCCAGGTGCATCGACTCGTCCCAGCCGAGTCCGGGCGCCACGTGCGCGCCGCCGGGATGGTGCGCGTGGGTGGCGTAGTGCGCGAAGCCGGCGAGGACCCCCAGCGTGGCGGCCAAACGTCGCGGGAGTGCGGCTCGCATCGCCCGTGATTCTAGATAGGCGCGCGCTCGACCTCTAGACTCGCCTCGAGCCTGCGCGCCCCACGCGCCGTCGGCGCCCGTCGGCGCCTCGGAGCCGCGGCGCGAACCACCGCCTCCAGGGCGGCCCGAGCACCACCATGACGCACGACAGCACGCACCGCTTCGAGACTCGCGCCATCCACGCCGGCTGGGAGCCGGACGAGCACTGCGGCTCGGTCATGCCTCCGGTCTATCTGACGAGCACCTACAAGCAGGACGCGCCCGCCAAGCCGCGCGGCGGCTACGAGTACTCGCGCACCAGCAACCCGACGCGCACGGTGCTGCAGGAGTGCCTCGCCAGCCTCGAGCACGGCTCGCACGCGCTGTGCTTCAGCTCCGGGCTCGCGGCCACCAACGCGCTGCTCGACCGCCTCGTGCCCGGCGACCACGTCGTCGCCGGCAACGACCTGTACGGCGGCACCTACCGCATCTTCCAGCGCGTCTTCGCGCGCTACGGCATCCGCTTCACCTACGTCGACACCACCGACCTCGCGGCGCTGGAGGCGGCCATCGAGCCGGCGACGAAGTACGTCTACCTCGAGACGCCGACCAACCCGCTGCTGCGCGTCACCGACATCGCGGCGGCGGCGGCGATCGCGAGGAGGCACGGCAAGCTGACGATCGTCGACAACACCTTCGCCACGCCCTACCTGCAGCGTCCGCTCGACCTCGGCGCCGACGTCGTGCTGCACAGCCTGACCAAGTACCTCGGCGGCCACTCCGACGTGGTGGCGGGCGCGCTGGTGGTGAAGGACGAGAAGCTGCGCGACGAACTGGCGTTCTTCCAGAACGCGGTGGGCGGCACGCCCGGTCCGCTCGACTGCTTCCTCGTCCTGCGCGGCGTCAAGACGCTCGCCGTGCGCATGGACCGCCACGTGCAGAACGCCACGCAGCTCGCGCAGTGGCTCGAGCGCCAGCCGCAGGTCGCGCGCGTCGTCTACCCGGGCCTCGCCTCGCACCCGCAGCACGCGCTGGCCAAGCGCCAGATGAAGGCGGCGGGCGGCATGCTGTGCTTCGAGTTGAAGGGCAGCGTGGCGCAGGCGGACGCCTTCGCCTCGGCCTGCAAGGTGTTCACGCTGGCCGAGTCGCTCGGCGGCGTGGAGAGCCTCGTCGAGGTGCCGGCGAGCATGACGCACGCCTCCATCCCGGCCGAGACGCGCCGCGCCCAAGGCCTCGCCGACGGCCTCGTGCGCATGTCGGTCGGCCTCGAGCACATCGACGACCTCGTCGCCGATTGCACGCAGGCCCTCGCCGCCGCGGCGAAGGCCTGACGCGCGGGTCGCGGATCCGCGGGCGCTTGGAACCTGGATCGTCGGAAGCGGGAGATCCGCGCTGGCGAGTGCGTCCCGCGCCTCGCCGGCGGAAAACCCCCGCACCTCGGCACGCGCATCAAGGCCAACGCGGCCTCCACGTGGTCGCCTCCCGGTCAGAGGCCGCCTCCGAGCGCGGCTCCGTGTCGGCGCCGGGGTCCCGCACGCACCAAGCAGGGTGCCGCGATGCGGCCCGATGCCGCGGACCGGCCACCTTCAACTTGAACAACGGCCACCAGCTCGCCTGGCAGCTCCAAGGGCCGCGAGGCCGGCCGAAAAGCAGCACGCGCCGTCGCGGGT
Organism: Planctomycetota bacterium; assembly: GCA_041157565.1. Lineage (GTDB taxonomy): Bacteria > Planctomycetota > UBA1135 > UBA1135 > SXXH01. Next base: position 8,286 of record JBEBCR010000418.1, read on the forward strand.
TCGCGGCGGCGCGTGAGTGCTCGAGGTGGACCCGGCGCTCGGCCGGGGACTTCAGAAGATGCTGTCCGGCTTGGGCGGCGTCGGGGGGGTCGCGGGCGGGATGAGCGGCGCGGCGGGCTTGGCGGCCACCTTGGGGGCGGCGGCCTTCGGGGCCGGCTTGACGGGCACTTCGCGCTCCTCGCAGACCTTCTCGCGCATGGAGCGGCCGACCTTGAACTTGACGACCTTCTTGGCCGGGACGGCGACCTTCTGCAGGGTGCGCGGGTTCTGGGCGCGGCGGGCGGCCCGATCGCGGACCTCGAACACGCCGAACTCGCGGAACTCGAGGCGGTTGCCCGTGGCGAGTTCCTCGATGATCTCGTCCAGGAACATCTGGACGATGTCCTTCACCACGACCTTGGTCTGCCCGGTGCGGTCCGCGATCCGGTTGACCAGTTCCTTTTTCGTGATGGTTTGGGGTTCCTGCTTCATGGATCGACGAGGGGGAGGCTCAATGCTGGCGAGCTAGGACCACAGACCGTTGCGGCTGCGGTCCCTCATTCTCCCCCCAACCTATCATCCCGTCAAGGCACTACTTGCGACGCCCCTTCCGAATCCAAAAGCAGCGTAACTGGGCCGTCGTTGGCCAGCTCCACGCGCATGTCGGCCCCGAAACGGCCCTGCGACACGCGCAAGCCCCTATTTTCCAAGTTCCTAACCAGCTGCTCGAGCAAGGCGCGCGCCTCCGCGGGCGGGGCGGCGCGGTCGAACGAAGGACGGCGGCCCTTCTTGTTGTCCGCGGCCAGCGTGAACTGGCTGACGAGCAGGACCGGCAGGCCGAGGTCGAGGGCCGACAGGTTCATCTTGCCCGCCTCGTCCTCGAAGCAGCGCAAGTGGGCCAGGCGGTCGGCCAGCCACTCGGCCTGCGCGGGGCCATCGCCCTTCACGACGCAGGCGAAGACCAGCGCCCCCTTCTCGATGGCGCCCACTTCCTCCCCCGCCACGACGACGCGGGCGGACAACACGCGCTGGACCACGCACTTCATCGGCCCCTCCTCGCCTTCGCGGCCGCCTCGCGCCTCGGCCCTCCGCGGGTCGCGCGCGGGACGACCACCTCAGCCCGACTTCCTCTCGCGCTCGAGGCGCTGCGCCTCGAGACGTTCCCAGCGCACGCGCGCCCGCAGCGCGCGCAGCACGTCGAGCAGTTCGCGCGAAGCGTCGCTGCGCTCGTGGATCGCGCGCCAGGCCTGTTCCGCCTTGGCCGGCTCGGCGAGCGGCCCTTCGAGGAGGATCGCCTGCTGCACGAGCGGCAGCAAGTCGACCGGATCGGCGACGGCCGCCGCCCGCGCCGCGACCAGCGCCGACTGCGGGTCGTCGACGGCCTCGTGCAGCGTGGCTCGCGCCGCCTGCAGCCGCGCGAGGTCGACCTTCCACGCGTCGACCTTGGCGAGCAGCGTCGCCGCCTCGTCGTCCTCTCCGGCGGACAGGGCGAGGATGGCGAGGTCCAGCTCGGCCTCGGCCACGCGCGCGGGCTCGACGAAGACCGAGTCGCGCGCCCGCGCCAACCAGCGGCGCAGCGCCTCGGCGCCGCGCGCGGGCGTGTCCTGGCGCGCCACGAGCCACGCGTCGAGCCAGGCCGCGCGCAGGTGGGACGGATCGAGCTTCCGCGCGAGGTCGCACTGCGCGCGCGCTTCGTCCAGCTCGCCCGCGCGGGCCGCTCCCGTGGCCATGGCGTAGGCGAG
>JBEBCR010000419.1:0-2537 GCA_041157565.1 Planctomycetota bacterium
TCGCGCGCACGCACGTCGCCGCGTACGACGCGCAGTCCCAGCTGGTCGTCGCCTCGCTGCGCGACGGTTCCGTGGCCTGGCGCCGCCTGCACGACGCCCCCTTGGACCCGGAGCGTCGCGACGCGGCGACGCAGCCGTCGCTCGACCTCGCCAAGGGCGGGACCAGGGCCGTGGTGGTCGACTCGCGCGGGGCGTGGCTGGTGCACCCCGGCGGAGCGTCAAGCAAACTTGACGCTAGCGGAGCGCGCGGCGCCTGCTTCGACGCGGCCGGCGAATTGGTGCTGACCCACGGGATCGACGACCGGGTGGTCGTCCACGACGCGAACGATGGCCGGCGCCTCGCCGAGCACGCGTGGAAGTCGCGCGGCGCCTCGCGCGGCGCCAAGCTGGCTTGCGCGCTGCCGGGCGGCGGCTGGGCGCTCTTCTGCGCCGAAGGCAAGCTGCGCTTCCTCGACGCGCGCGGCGCGGACCTGCACGAACCGCTGGCGGTCTTCGACACGGCCGCCGTGCGCGTCCCGCGCGAGCCTGGACCGCTCCTGATCGTCGGCCGCTTCGGCGGGCGCGCGCTGCGCATGCAGTCGCCCGGCGGCGGGGCCTCCGTCTGGCCGCTGGCGCGTCCGGCCGCCTCGATCATCGACGCGGACTTGTCGCTCGACGGCGCGATCGTCGCCGCCGTGTGCGGCGATGGATCGCTGGTCGTGTCGAGCGCGCGCGATGGCGCGCCGTGGATGATGCGCCCCTTGCCGGGCGCGCCGGGCGCGTGCTGCGCCCTCTCGCAGGACGGCTCGCGCGTGCTCGTGGCGCAGGTCGACGGCATGGTGCGCGTCTACGACCGCGACCCGCTGCCCGCCGCGCTCCGGCGCCTGCCGCGCAGCCTCGACGAGTGGGAGGTCAACGGCGAACGCGAGCTGGCCGCGCCGCTGCGCTTCGATCCGAAGGTCGGCCGCTGAGGACTTGCGCCGCTGGGGTGGGCGACGCAAATCTTTTTCTGCAATAGCTTTGGAGGCGATTTCATCTCCGTCGCAGGATTCGGTTCCACGCTCGCCTCGCCAAGGTCCTCGACTAGAGGCTCCGCCTCTGCGCATCTCGCCCGTTTCCCCGGCGCGTGGGATGATTGAAGGCGGGGCGCAGGGAGCCTCTTCCCATGGACCAATCGCTCATGTCGTGCCTCTCCGCCGCCTTCGTCTGCGCGGCCCTCGCCAACCACGCCTCGGCGCAAGGTCCGGGACAGCGCCTGGTCGTCTCCATCGAGTGGCAGAGCGCGTCCGTCGGCCTGCTCGACGGCGTCGGCGCCTTTCCGATCACGGAAGGCGACCTGCTCGCGCCCACCGTGCAGGGCTTCGGTCCGCTGCCGCGCATGAGCGTGGCGCTGCGCGGCGGGCAGCTGGGCCTGCCCAACTACCAGACCTGCGTCGGCCACGCCGCGGGCACGCCGTGCGGCATCGAGGTCGACGCGCACTCGCGCGGCAACGAAGGACTCTTCCTGCCGTCGGGCGTCGCGGGGCAGCGTCCGCGCGTCTACTTCTCGGTCGACGAGCATGCGCGCGGCGTCGACGGCGGCCTGCCAGGCCAGAACATGCTGCGCATCGAAGCCGCGGCCTTCGAGGCGGCGGCGGACGTGTACACGACGCGCAACCTGCTCGTCGGTCCGCTGCAGCCGGGACCGTTCACGCCCAGCACGCTGCTGGTGCTCGACGGCAACGGCCTGCTGAGTTCGTCGGGCGTGCCCAGCATCCGACAGCGCGGGCTCGGACTGGTCGAGCCCATCCCGCCCGGCGCGCCCGTCGACCAGGGCGACAACCTCGACACGCTGAGCATGACCCTGCTCGGCCCGAGCGGCGTCGAGTACTTCTCGCTCGACGGTTCGATCACCGATCCCATCACGGGCGTCCCCGGCAGCGGCACCGCCCAGGTCCTGGGCGTTTCGCCCGCGGCCGTGCTGCGTCGCCTGCCCGGCGTCGCGCCCGCGGTCTACGCCAGCGCCGCGCAACTGGGCCTAGACATCGACGGCTTCGGCACGGACGACCTCGACGCGCTGATCCTCGTCGAGGACGGCGATGGCGTGTTCGAGCCCAGCCATGCGCCCAACGACTGGGTCGGCACGGGCGGCGCGCAGGTGGGGGACATGCTGCTGTTCTCCGTGCGCCGCGGCTCGCGCGTCATCGGCCGCAGCGATTCGCTGTTCGGCCTGCCTATCGAGCCTGGCGACATCCTCACGACGCCCATCAACGGCGTCGGACGCCCGGCCATCTACATCCCGGCCGAGGCGCTGGGCATGCGCACCGCGCGTTCGGGCGCGACGCAGGCCGACGATCTCGACGCCCTGGCGGCCATCAAGGAGCCGTACTGGGACTGCAACGAGAACGGCGTCGAGGATTCGGTCGACATCTCGCAGGGCGCGTCGTCGGACAACAACTCCAACAACATCCCCGACGAGTGCGAGGACGAGTACGTCAAGAGCTGCTTCTGCACGAGCGGTTCCGGTCCGTGCGGCAACGACAACCCGAGCGGGGGCTGCCTCAACTCGCTGGGCGTCG
>JBEBCR010000420.1:0-7006 GCA_041157565.1 Planctomycetota bacterium
CGCCTGCGACACGCGCAGCGACGAGGGCGGCACGGGGAGCTTGGACTGGATGATGGAAGTGCTCTTCCACGAGGCGAGCCACCAGTTCACGACCATGCTCGAGATGAAGAGCCAAGGGCGCCCCGTGCCGACGTGGATGAACGAGGGCACGGCGAGCTTCTTCGAGGGCGCGGTGGCGATGGCCGACGGGCGCGTCTTGTGGCCGCGCGCGGCGCAGAAGCGCCTGGACGTCCTCGTCCACCAGTTGACCACCGGCGCCTCCCTCCCGCGGACTCCGACCGTCAAGCAGGTCGTCTCCTTCCCCGGACCGGGCTCGTACCCGGCGGAGTACTACACCTTCGGCTGGGGCTTGGCGTACTTCCTGCTGCAGTACGAGGACCCGGCCACCTTCGAGTACGCCTACCGCGACCTGTACGCGCGCTACCGCTCGCAGGCGCTCTTGGAAGGCGTGGAACCCTACAAGTTGTTCGAGGCGTTGTTCACCGGCCCCGCTTCGCCGCTGCAGCACGCCAATTTCGACGAGTTCGCCGCGTTCTGGCGCCAGTGGATCCTCTCGGACGTGGCCCCGCTCCACAAGACCGACGCCGAGGCGCGCGCGCGGCGCATGACGCGCTACCAGCGCTACATGGACGCCGCGAAGGTGGCGGCCACGGACAGGAAGGCCAAGGTGGGCGAGGCGGAACTCCTGGAGCGCGCGCTGGGCGACCTCGAGTACGTCAAGACGCGCCTCGACGATCCCGAAGCGAAGGACGGCGCGATCCTCCTGGCCCAGGCCGAGATCTGCGAGCGCCTCAAGCGCGCCGCCTCGGCCGCCGCGCTGCTCGACCAGGTGCTGTCGCTGGTCGAGGAGGGCGCCTTCCGCCTCGACGCCGACGACAAGGTGGCCGACAAGAAGCGCTCCGACCTGGAGAAGCGCCTCGCAAGGCTCGACCAGAAGAACGCCCCGCTGCGCGCGGTCAAGGCGCGCACCAAGGAGCTGCAGAAGGCGGCGCTGCCGCTGCTGGCGGACTACAAGCAGAAGGACGGCCTCGAGCTGCGCACCTACACCTACGCCAACCTCCTGGCGACGGCCTTGGCGGACGCGGGGGCCCTGGCCGACACGGCCGAGGCGCTGCGCCCGAAGGTCAAGGAGCAAGGCAAGCTGATCGGCATCGTCAAGTCGACCTCCGTCAAGCCGGCCGACTGGCGTCCGCGCAGCACGCGTCCCCACTCGTTCGAGATCGCCGCTGGCGAGGCCAAGCTCGCCTGCCGCGGCGGCGCGCAGGCGCGGCGCGACGAAACGCTCCTCGTGCAGGGCGAATGCGAATGGACCTGCGTGGTGCAAGGCGAGGGGCCCGTGCATCCGGGCTCCGCCATCGGCCTGGTGCTGGCGTCGCACGACTCCTTCGGCGACCTGTACCTCGGCCTCGACGAGAACGGTCGGCCGGCGCTGTGGAACCTCAAGCTGACGGGCAACGGCGGCACCAGCCTGCGGCGCGACCGCGCGTTCCAGCCGCAGCTCGCCTTCGAGCGCGGCCAGCCGCACGATTGGCGCGTGCGCCTCCTGGCGGATGGCTCCGTGCAGGCCTGGATCGACGGCGTCGAGGTGGCGCGCCTCGCCCTCCCCTACCCGAGCGTCGAGCCGCGGCGCATCGGCGTCTACGCCAAGGACTCCGTGGTGCGCATGTCGCGCGCCACGGTCGAGTTCCAGCCGTGAACGACGAGGACGCGCTGCTCCGTGCGGCGGTCGTCGCCTGGAACGCGGGCCGCTGGCAGGCGGCGCACGAGGGGTTCGAGGAGCTGTGGCGCGCCGCGTCGCTCGGCCGATCCGCGCACGGCGGGCATTCGGGCGACGCGCACGAAGCCGACGCGCGCGCCGAAGCCGCGCTCCTCGCCGGCGATCCGCGCCCGGAGCTGTGGCGCGCGCTGGCGCAGGCGGCCGCGGTCGGCGTGCTGAAGCGCCAGGGCCGCGCCAACGGGGCGCGCGCCGTGGCCTCCAAGGCGGCCGCGCGCCTGCGCGCGTTGCGCGACGAGCATGGCCCCGTGATCGCGCGCGTCGACGTGGACTTGGCCGCCGCGAACCTCGCCCAGTGCGTCGAGGACGCCGGACGACTGGGGGCCCTGCGCCTGTTCGACTGAGCGAGGCGCGCGAACGCGGCGAGCGCGGGCCGCCGGGAACTCAATCCGCCGGGAACTCGTCCCTCAAGTCGTCGAGCCGCCGCGACAGGCTGCCGCAGACGAGCTCGCACAGGCGCTGGATGGTGGCGTCGGCGATCGAGTAGTGCACGTGCTGGCCCTCCTTGCGACGCGACAGGATCCCCTCCTCGAACAGCAGCGCGAGGTGGCGCGACACGTTGGCCTGCGAGCACGGGCACACGGCGCACAGCTCGCCCACCGTGCGCTCGCCCTCCATCAGGGCCTGCAGCAGGGCGAGGCGCGAAGGGTCGGACAAGGCGCGGAAGCGCTGGGCGACCAGCTCCAGCGCCTGCGGGGAGAGCCCCCCGGCGGGCTTGTCGCGGCGGCCGTGGACTCCGCGCGCGGCCACGCCGCGCCCGTCCGCGCCCCCGCGCCCTTCGCCACCCCCGCCCCCCGTCCTTCGCCCACCGGATTTGCGCGCCACGGCCATGTCGACTTCCTTTCGGCGGCCGCGGCGGGGCTTCCCGCCCGCTCCGGCCACCATGGAGGATCGGCCGCAACGGCCACAAAGTCAAGTCTATTGATATATGCACTATTGCGTATATACTTCATCTTAGATTCGCCGATGATGATCCCGGGCCGCGCGCGCCGCCCGTCCACTCCCGGACGGGCGCACGGCGCGGCGGAAGGCCGAACCACATGAGCACCAAGACCGAACTGTCCTACCTGATCGACACCTACGCCGACGTGGAAGGCTGCCGCGCCTACCTGGTCGTGGACAAGGAGACGCGCCAGGCGATCGCCATCGACCCGCGCCTCGACCAGGTCCAGTCCATCGAAGGCACGCTGCGCGAGCGCGGCGCGACCCTCGTGCGCGCCATCGACACGCACACCCACGCCGACCACCTCTCGGGGGTCGAGGAGCTGGCGCGCCGCACGGGAGCCAAGCACATGGCGCATCCAAAGGCCAAGACCACGCACAAGGTGGCGCGCTTCGAGCCCGAGTCGGAGTTCCAGCTCGGCGCCACGCGCGTGCGCCTGATCCCCTCGCCCGGCCACACGCCGGACTCGGTGGCCCTCCTGGTGGGCGACCACCTGTTCACCGGCGACGCCTTGTTCGTCGGGGGCGCCGGCCGCGTCGACTTCCCGGGCGGCAGCGCGGCGGAGCTGCACGAGACCTTCCTGCGCTACGCCGAGCTGCCCTCGCGCACCATCGTCATGCCGGGCCACGTGTACGGCACGGCCGAGACCTCGACCTTGTTCGAGGAGGAGCGCTCGAACCCGCTCTACGGCCAGAAGGACCGCGCCAAGCTCGTCGAAGCGCTCTCGGGCTCGGCCGAGCCGCCGGCCAACATGCTGGCCATCCTGCGCCACAACATGGGCCAGGCGCCCGACTCGCCGGTCGTCCCGCCGCGGGACGCCGACATGCTGCGCCGCGCGCGCGCGGACCTCGTGCTGCTCGACGTGCGCACCAGCGCCGAATACGCCTCCGAGCACATCGAAGGCGCGCGACTGATCCCCCTCGACCGCCTGCAGGAGAAGAAGCACGAGCTCAAGGACGCGCGCGCCGTGATCGTGGTCTGCAGGAGCGGCAGCCGCGCGCAGCTCGCCGCCGACCAGTTGTCCGACCTGGGCGCCAAGGTGCAGGTGCTCGAAGGCGGCATGCTCGCCTGGCGCGCGGCCGGACTGCCGGTCAAGGAGGGCGCGCGCCGCGTGCTGTCGCTGGATCGCCAAGTCCAACTGGTGGTCGGCGGCGCGGTGCTCCTTGGCACGGCCGCTGGCGCGTTCCTGCATCCCTGGGCCTTGGCGGTGCCGGCCTTCTTCGGCGCCGGACTGGCCTTCGCGGGCGCCACGGGCACCTGCGCGCTGGCGATGATCCTCGGCCGCATGCCGTGGAACCAGGTCGAGGCCCCGGCGGGCGGGAGCTGCGCGTCGGGAGCGAAGAGCGCCTGCGCGGCGCCCACGGCCAGCGCCTGCGCCGCGCCCGCGCCCAAGTCCGCCTGCTCGGCGCCTGTCAAGAAGACCTGACAGGCTCGGTCCGGACCGGACGACGCGGCCGCGGGGAAGGGCTCCTCGCGGCCGCGCCCATGCAGGGCGCGCCCGCGCGCGGCCACGGGTGCGCCTCAGGCGAACGCCGCGTCCCAGCCCTCGGGGACGAAGCCCACGCACCACGTCGCGCCCGCCCGCGCCGTCGGGGCGCGCAGGTTGCCGGACGGCCCGAGCGCGGCGGCGACGAGCTCGGGCGGCAGGCGCCCGCCGCTCCAGCGCCAGGTCTCCACGCGCTTGCCCTTGGCCACGTGCGCCACGCCGGAGTCGCCGAACAGCGCAGGCAGGTCGGCGGCGCCATGGCGCGTCTTCTTCGCGTCCACCGTCTCACGGACGGCGAGCTTCCGTTCGCCCAGCCAGGCGTCGGAGCGCGTGCAGCTCGTTCAACCCTTGCGGTGGTAGTACCAGTCGATGGCGGACGCGGGCATGGTCGCCCTCTCCTCGCGGGGCCGCCACAGCCTACGTCGCCGCCCCTCGCGCCGGATGCGCCCCGCGAGGGCCGGGCGCGGAACGGGCGCCGGCGATGCGCTAGACTGCCCGCCGCAATGAGCGCACGCGACACCGTCCTCGTGGCCAACGGGCAGGGCTTCTGGGGCGACTCCATCATCGCCCCCGTGCGCCTCGTGCGCGAAGGCCCGCTGCACTACCTGACGCTCGACTACCTCGCCGAGGTGACGATGAGCATCATGCAGAAGCTGCGCTCGCGCGCGCCCGACGCGGGCTACGCGACCGACTTCGTGCGCCTCGTCGACCGCATCGGGCCCGAACTGGTGCAAAAGGACATCAAGGTCGTGGCCAACGCCGGCGGCGTGAACCCGCGCGCCTGCATGGCGGCCGTGGTGGCGACCTTGAGGAAGCACGGCCTCCATGGCGTGAAGGTGGCCATCGTCGAGGGCGACGACATCCTCGGCTCGCTCGACCAGCTGCTCGCCTCGGGCGAGACGCTGGCCAACATGGACACGCTCGCGCCGCTGGCGCCGGTGCGCGCGCAGGTGACCAGCGCCAACGTGTACCTCGGCGCCTTCCCCATCGCGGAAGCCTTGGCGCAGGGCGCGCAGATCGTCATCACCGGCCGCGGCACCGATCCCGGCCTCGTGCTGGGTCCGCTGATCCACGAGTTCGGCTGGAAGCCCTCCGACCACGACCTGCTCGCCGCCGGCACGGTGGCGGGCCACATCGTCGAGTGCGGCGCGCAGTGCACGGGCGGCAACTACACCGATTGGAGGAGCGTGCCGGACATGGCGCGCATCGGCTATCCGATCGTCGAGGCCCGCGCCGACGGCGTCTTCCACGTCACCAAGCACGCCGGCACCGGGGGCCTCGTCAACGTCTCGACGGTCAAGCACCAGCTGGCCTACGAGATGGGCGACCCGCGCGCCTACATCGGGCCCGACGTGATCGCCGACTTCACCACGGCGCGCCTCGAGCAGGACGGCCCCGACCGCGTGAAGGTCTCGGGCGTGAAGGGCAAGCCGCCCACGCCGACGTACAAGGTCTCGATGAGCCACGCCGCCGGCTGGAAGGCCGTGGGCGAGCTGACGGTGAGCGGCCCCGACGCGCTCGAGAAGTCCAAGCTGTGCGCGCGCATCGTGTGGGAGCGCCTCGCTTCCGACGGCTACCACTACGCGCCCGAGGAGCGCCTCGAGGAGCACGTGGGATCGGGCGTGTGCCACGCGGGCATCGCCGGCGGCGAGACGCGCGACCCGGTCGAGGTCGTGCTGCGCCTCGGCGTGAAGGGCCCCGACCGCGCCAAGGTCGACCGCTTCGGCATGGAGCTCGTGCCGCTCGTCACCAGCGGCCCGCCCGGAGTCACGGGCTTCGCCGGCGGCCGGCCGAAGGCCAGCGAGATCATCGGCTTCTGGCCGGCGCTGCTCGACAAGTCGAAGGTCGCCACGCGGGTCGAAGTCGTCTCGTCCTGAGGGCGCACCAGCCCCAACCACAAGCACACACACCCGCACCTCCCCATGCCGATCGTCCTCCTCTCGCGCATCGCCTGCGCCCGCTCCGGCGACAAGGGCGAAGGTTCCAACGTCGGAGTGCTGGCGCGCTCCGCGGCCGCGTACGCGTGGCTCGAACGCGAACTGACCGCCGAGCGCGTGCGCGCGCACATGGCCGCCGTGAACAAGGGCGGGGTCAAGCGCCACGCCTCGGGCGAGCTGCAGCTGTTGAACTTCATCCTCGAGGACAGCCTCGGCGGCGGCGGCTCGGCGAGCCTCAAGACCGACGCGCAAGGCAAGACGCACGGGCTCGCGCTGCTGCGCATGCAGGTCGACGTGCCGCAGGCGGTGCTCGACGCGACCCCCGAGGCCGAAGGAGGCGGGCGCGCATGAACGTGCTGCTCGAACTGCGCGAGAAGGCGCGCCGCGCGCAGCGGCGCATCGTCCTGCCCGAGACGCAGGACGCGCGCGTCATGGCGGCGGCGGCGATCCTCGCCAAGGAGAAGCTGTGCGTGCCGGTGCTCGTCGACGCGGGCCGCATGGCGGCGAGCCCACCGGACGGCTGCGAGGTGGTCGCGCCCGCGCGCGACCCGCGCGCCGCCAAGTTCGCCGAGGCGCTCCACGAGAAGCGCAAGGCGAAGGGCATGACGCTCGAGGAGGCGCGCAAGAAGTGCGGCGCGGACCCGCTGTGGTTCGGCGCGTTCCTGGTGGCGAGCGGCGACTGCGCGGGTGGCGTCGCGGGCAGCGAAGCCGCCACGGCCGAAGTGCTGCGCGCCGGGTTGCAGGCGATCGGACTCGCGCGCGGCATCGACACGCTCAGCTCGTGCTTCCTGATGGTCTTCCCCGACAAGGTGCTGACCTACGCCGACTGCGGCGTGGTGCCGAACCCGACCTCGGAGCAGCTGTGC